>JADFKA010000323.1:1825-2217 GCA_022565135.1 Pseudomonadota bacterium | reverse complement strand
TTTTCAATGAAATCGAATGCACCGAGTCGCGTTGCCTCGACTGCCGCGTCGACCGTACCATGACCCGACATGATCACTACGGGGCAGACCAGGTCGCCGCTTTCAGACCACTCTCGCAACAGCGTGATACCGTCCGTCTCGGGCATCCAGATGTCCAGAAGAATCAGATCAAATTTCTGCTCTGCTCGGGCCGTGCGCGCTTCGTTGGCGTCTGCCGCAGCAACAACGCCGTAGCCCTCATCGGACAGGATTTCAGAAATCAATTCGCGGATATCCGACTCGTCATCGACTACCAACACATGAGAACTGCTCATGCTTTTTCCCTCCTCTGTTCGGCACGTCCAGGTGCCTTTGCAATCATCGCTTCGCGCGCTGCCTCATTGAGTGGCAGG
>JADFKA010000323.1:0-1816 GCA_022565135.1 Pseudomonadota bacterium | reverse complement strand
TCTTGATTGTTGTGCGCAACTATCGTGCCAATATGTTCTTCCACCAATTTCTTAACAATCGCAAGACCCAGACCCGTGCCCCTGGGCTTCGTCGTTACATAGGGATCGAAAACCTGGTTGAGTGACCCTTCTATAAACCCGGGACCATTGTCCTCAACCTTGATCAGCATGACCTCGATCGTCTCTATCTCAGCTACGCTGACCTGTACATCAATACGGCCATCAATGGTGTTTTCCAATGCCTCGATCGCGTTACGAATGAGGTTGTGCAGAATCTGCCGCACACGACCGATGTCTGCTTCAATCTTCGGCATCGTGGGATCCGACGTCAGCACGATGTCGACACCGCTTTCCTGCGCACGATACAAATCGACAACCTCGCGTACGAGCTTGTCCATGCTAAAAACATCTATATCCATGTCGGGCGCACGAGCATAGTCGCTGAACGCATTCACCATCTCTTTCATTGCCTCAACCTGTTGCACGATCGTGTGCGTAGCCCGATCGAGAACCTGACCCTCTTCCTCACTCATTGAATCGAGGTACTTGCGTCGCAATCGCTCTGCCGACAACTGAATCGGCGTTAATGGGTTCTTGATCTCGTGCGCCAGGCGCCGAGCGACTTCGCCCCACGCCGCATCTCGTTGCGCCTGCAACAACGCTGTGATGTCGTCAAATACGATTACAAAGCCTGCCGCATGATTTTCGTCTCCAGGCAGTGTTGTGCAAGCACATGTCAGGACACGCCGACCAACATCGCCGCGTAACACGATCTGCTCACGCCACTCCGTTTCGCCGGCACTCAGATGTGCCTGCGCAACGTCGACGAACTGTTCAAGTAACGTGTGCCCTTTCGCAACATCGTGTAAGAACTCACCCGCATGATTTTCAAGATCGACATTGAGAATCGCGCCCGACGCCTGGTTCGCCGTGCGAATTCGCATGTCCAACTCCAACGCCAGCACGCCTGTTGACAGTCTCGCCAGGATAACCTCGAGATTGGCGCGCTCCGCCTCAACCAGCGCCTGGGACAGGCTCGCTTCACGGCGTGCCGTAGCAAGACGTTGCGTCATGTCATTGAACGAGCTGACGAGAAAGCCAATTTCGTCCTTTGTCGGTGTTGGCAGCAGCGTATCGTAATCGCCTGCCGCTACAGCGCGCGTACCGGCAACGAGATCCTGGATCGGCGCAACGAGCCGGCGGGATAATATGAACGCGCCATAAATTGCCGCAAGCAAGCTGAGCATCAGGACGACTGTCAATGTCAGCATGAACGTTGTCTTCAGCGGTTCGCGAAGAAACATGAGTTGCTGATATTCGCGATAGGTATTGTCGACACTGTTCGCCAACCGTGCGAGACGCGCCGGCATGGGAAAGTACGCTTGAATTACGCCGACCCGGCCGATTCGGCCACTGCTTGCAAACAAAACAGCTGTGTGAATTTCGTAATCGTCCGGATCGACTGCAACGTACGGCCGATCCTGCTGCATTTGCAACATCACTTCTTCCTTGAGCGGTCTTGGCAGTCTGGCCGAAGAGCTGTCCGAGCTGGTCGCCAGGATGCGATTATTGCTGCCGTAAATAGTGATTTCGCTGGCGTCACTTTGGCGCCGCAACATGCTGAGCTCAAAAACCAATAGCGACTCGCTGACGTTGCCAAGGTGTTGCGCTATCTGTTGCGTCGTCTTCAAGCGCTGGCCCATCTGCATTTCGAGCGTCGCACGACTGAGTCGCAACGCATTTTCAAGCCCCACCTCGGTCTCGACATTAAACCATGTGTCGATCCCTTTGCTGATGAACTGCATCGAAAAGTAAA
>JADFKA010000322.1 GCA_022565135.1 Pseudomonadota bacterium | reverse complement strand
CATTGTAGGGACGGCAGGAGGGACGTTCTTTGCCGGAAATAAAGCGCAGCGCAGCGAGCCATTCCGGCAAGGAATGTCCGGACTGCCGGCCATGTACCCCATGGCAGGACGCCGAGCGAGGTTAAGCGCGAGCAAATACCCGGTAACGTGCCCGTACGACGGGCTTCTACGGGAGCAGTAGCGCCGGATCGATGGCGTTGCCGTTGAGGTAGGTGCCGAAATGCAGGTGCGGCCCGGTGACACGTCCGGTTGCACCGACCGCACCCAAAGTTTCTCCAACTGAGACCATCTGACCTTCCGTTACGCCGATATTGCTCAGGTGACAGTACATCGTCACGAAGCCCTGCCCGTGGTCGACGATCACCGTGTTGCCATTGAAATAGTAGTTCCCGGTTGCGGTCACAACGCCGTCGCGAGGAGCACGGACGAGGTCACCGCTACGCGCCGCAATATCCATGCCCTTGTGTGGTGCGCGCGGCTCATCGTTGAAGAAACGGCGTGTGCCGAAGCTCGAGCTGTGTGGTCCGGCTACAGGCGCGCGCAGGCTGATGTCGTCGAATGCCACCGCGCGCCAATTTGTCAGTGCTGCATCGATGATCTTGCGCTCCCGCCCAACACGCGCGAGATCGTCCTCACTGAGCGAGACGAAGCTTGGGTTAACTTTGAGGTGTTGCTCGCGATACATATGTTCATCAATACGGAAGGAGAGCGTCGCACCGTCAGCCAGCCCGACTGTTGTGGTGCCGACCGATGCGTCCAGCGATACGCCGACAACCGCCCGCCAGCGGCCGTCGCGATGCATGACAAGCACGCGTTTACCGTCATATTTGACGATCGGCGCCAGCCCTTCGGCAGCGCCGAGATCAATAAGTGCGATGCCACCGGGCCAGGCGGGCTGATCCGCGGCTGCGTGCGCGGCGATCAGGCAGAGTAGCAAGGCGAGCGTTCGCCTAATCATCATCCACGTGAATCGATTTCACGGTCGCAAGCACTTCGCCTTTCGACAGGCGTGCCCGGATATCGTCACCGGGGCCAACAGCGTCTGCCCGCAAAAGTACGGTACCCGTCCCGGCATCCTCAACAATCGCGTAGCCACGTTCGAGTGTTGCCAGCGGACTGACGGTATGCAGTTCGCGCATGGCCAATTCGAGGCGATGGCTGATACGCGCAATCGAGTTTTGTGCGCTGACGCTAAGCCGTTTCCGCAGACTGGCCAGTTGTACTACCGAGCGCTGCACCACGGCCGATGGCGATGCCTGCGCGAGGCGACGGCATAACCAATCCAGTGATTGCGACTTGTCCTCGAGCGCCCTTTGTCCGAGGCGCGCAATACGTGCAGCAAACGTTTGTACCGCGCGAATCCACTCGTCGCGATCGGGCACGACGAGCTCAGCCGCACCCGACGGCGTTGGCGCCCGCAGGTCGGCGACAAAGTCGGCGATCGTAAAGTCGACTTCGTGGCCGATGGCGCTGATGATCGGTATGGGTGAGGCTACGATCGCACGGGCGAGTTTTTCGTCGTTGAAAGCCCAAAGATCTTCCAGCGACCCGCCGCCGCGCGCGATAATCAGTACGTCACACTCATCGCGACGAATCGCAGTTTCAAGTGCGCCAAGGAGCTCGGACGGCGCGGCATCCCCCTGCACCGCAGCTGGATAGATGACGATCGGCACGGCGGGAAATCGTCGTCTCAGAACACTCACGATATCGCGTATGGCGGCACCGCTGGGCGACGTAATAACACCGATTCGGTCGGGCAGCGCAGGCAGTTCCTGCTTGCGGTCCTCGTCAAAAAGGCCTTCAGCCGCGAGCTTCTTCTTCAATTCCTCGAACTGGCGACGCAATGCACCTTCACCGGCCGGCTCGATCTGCTCGACAATCAACTGGTAGTCACCGCGCGTTTCGTAGATGCTGACTTTGCCGAACACCAGCACCTGGTCGCCGTTTTTCAGGCCTATTGTCGGGCCACGCTGGCGCTGACGAAAAAACGCGGCACGAACCTGCGCCGATTTGTCTTTGAGGCTGAAGTAGAGATGGCCCGAGGCCGGCCGGGCGATGTTTGAGATTTCGCCTTCAACCCAGAGCCGAGCGAGCCCGGACTCGAGCAGGGCCTTTGCCTGGCGGTTGAGCTGACTGACAGTGATCGCGGCCGCGATGGCGTTCGCTTGGCCCAAATTTTCCATGCTCGCCAGTATATACAACGGTGCACAGCTTATGCCGAAAAAATCATCGGCGTACAATTAACCGTTTAACCTC
>JADFKA010000321.1 GCA_022565135.1 Pseudomonadota bacterium | reverse complement strand
AGAAGCTGTGGCCGACGCGACCTGGATACAAGAGAGCGTTACCGAGGACCTGGCGCTGAAACACTCGGTGCTGGCGGAGATCCAGGCGCATGCGGCGGACGACGCGATGATCGGTTCATCGACATCGGGGTTCAAGCCAAGCCAACTGCAAGAGGGGTCTGACAATCCTGCGCAGATAATCGTCGCGCATCCATTCAATCCCGTGTATCTGTTGCCGCTCGTCGAAGTGGTTGCCGGTCCGGCTGGCGATGCCGAGCGCACGCGGCGCGTCTGTGATTTGTTGATCTCGATCGGCATGCAGCCACTGGTGCTGCGCAAGGAAATCGACGCTCATCTGGCCGACCGATTGATGGAAGCGGTGTGGCGCGAAGGGCTCTGGCTCGTTAATGATGATATCGCGACCACGCAGGAGATCGATGATTCGATACGCTATGGGTTCGGCCTGCGCTGGGCACAGATGGGCTTATTCGAGACATTCCGACTCGCCGGCGGGAATGAGGGCATGGCGCACTTTATTCGCCAGTTCGGCCCGGCACTGCAATGGCCATGGACAAAGCTGACCGACGTGCCTGAATTAACCGAGGAGCTGGTACAGAAAATCGCCGCACAATCCGATGCGCAGTCTGGTCAGTACACGCTGGCCGAACTTGAGCAGATACGCGACCGCAACCTGGTTGGCATGTTGCGCACGCTCAAAGAGCGCGACTGGGGCGCAGGCCAGGTGCTGAATGCGCATGATGTATTCCTTGCGGCACAGGCGGGAGACGACGCCGTACACGATACATCGGCACCGCTGCGCCTGCTCGATCTATCTGTGTTGCCGGCATGGATCGATTACAACGGTCACATGACCGAATTCCGCTATACACAGGTATTCAGTGACAGTTGCGAGGCACTGCTGCGCGTGATCGGCATGCACGACGACTACGTCGTCGCGGGACACAGTTATTACACGGCGGAGACGCACACGCAGTTTTTTGACGAGGTTGGCGTCAACGAAGCGATGTACACAACAGTGCAGATACTCGCGGCCGACGCGAAACGACTGCACGTGTTTTACCGATTGCACGCAACTGAGGACGATCGATTGCTGGCGCATCTCGAGGCCATGTACCTGCACGTGGATACGCACAGTGGCAAAGTGTGCGCAGCCAAGCCGGAGGATTTGCGAGTACTCATGAAGATTACCGATGCGCATTCGTCTGTGCCAAGACCAGAGGCCGCAGGCCGATGCGTCGGTCAGCGATAACAGGAACCAGACCATGAATTTTGAACTCAATGACGAGCAGCAACTGATTGTCGACACGGTCAGGGCGTTCGTCGAAAACGAACTCTATCCGCATGAGGAAGAGGTCGAACGTACAGGCATTGTGCCCAAAGAACTGGGACAGGAAATCGCGCAGAAGTGCAAGGACATCGGCTTCTACGCAGCCAACCTGCCTACCGAGGTTGGCGGTGGCGGCCTTAGTCAACTTGACTTCACGTTGCTCGAGAGAGAACTCGGCCGCGCCTCGATGGCATTGACGGTCTATTTCGGCCGGCCGTCGGGGATACTGGAAGCGTGTACTGGCGAACAGCGTGAGCGCTACCTGTTGCCTGCCGTGTCGGGCGAGAAAATCGATGCCCTGGCTATGTCCGAACCCGATGCCGGCTCCGACGTTCGCGGCATGAAGTGTTCCGCTGTGCCGGACGGAGACGACTGGATTGTCAACGGAACAAAACATTTTATCAGTCACGCCGATATTGCGGACTTCATCATCGTATTCGTCGCGACCGGGGAAGAAGAGACGCCGCGAGGCCCGAAAAAGAAAATCAGCTGCTTCCTCGTCGACCGTGGCACGCCGGGATTCGAGATCCGCCCCGGTTACAATTCCGTGTCGCATCGCGGCTATCACAACTGCATCCTGAATTTCGACAACTGTCGCCTGCCCAAAGAGCAAATGCTCGGCGAACCACACCAGGGTTTTACGCTGGCCAATGAATGGTTGTACGCCACTCGATTAACCGTTGCGGCCATGGCCGTTGGTCGCGCGCGTCGCGCCATGGACCTCGTGCTGCCTTTCTCTGTCGAACGTAAACAATTTGGGCAGGCGATCAGCAAGTTCCAGGGTGTGTCGTTCAAGCTGGCTGACATGATTACGGAAATCGATGCGGCGGATTGGCTGACGTTGTCGGCCGCCTGGAGACTAGACCGGAATTTGCCTGCCAATCGTGAGATCGCCAGCGCCAAGTTGTACGCGACTGAGATGCTGGCGCGCGTCACCGACG
>JADFKA010000032.1:315-11315 GCA_022565135.1 Pseudomonadota bacterium | reverse complement strand
AGAACATCGTCGCTGCAGGACTGGCTGATCGCTGCGAGATTCAGGTTTCGTACGCCATTGGCGTGGCCGAACCGACCTCGATCAGTGTGCAAACCTTCGGTACTGGCAAGGTGTCCGATGACAGGCTGATTGTCTTGATTCGCGACAATTTTGATCTGACCCCGTACGGAATTCTACAGATGCTTGATTTACTTCGGCCAATTTACAAAGCGACAGCTGCCTACGGACATTTTGGGCGCGAAGACATCGATCTGAGCTGGGAAAAAACAGACATGGCCGAGGCGTTGCGCGGCAACGCCGCAGCCTGAATTGAACACCAACAGGAGAACCGCATGAGCAGCGAAGCCGTTGCCATTCAGACAAGCGACTACAAAGTCGCCGATATTTCGCTCGCCGACTGGGGGCGCAAGGAAATCGCGATCGCCGAAACCGAGATGCCCGGACTCATGGCGTTGCGCAAGGAACATGCCGGGCAACCGCCGCTCGAGGGCGTGCGCCTGGTCGGCTGCCTGCATATGACGATTCAGACAGCCGTATTGATTCAGACGCTCAAGGCACTTGGCGCCGACGTTCGCTGGTCATCATGCAATATTTTTTCGACACAGGACCATGCCGCCGCCGCGATTGCGGAGTCTGGCGTACCTGTTTTCGCCTGGAAAGGTGAAACCGAAGAGGAATACTGGTGGTGCGTCGAACAGACCATCAATGGGCCGGACGGTTGGACACCCAATATGCTTCTTGATGACGGCGGCGACCTGACGCTTTTAATGCACGACAAGTATCCGCAGTTGATGGAAGATGTCCGCGGTCTGTCGGAGGAAACGACGACAGGCGTCAAGCGCTTGTACGACATGATGAAGGACGGCTCACTGTTGTGTCCTGCATTCAATGTCAATGACTCGGTGACCAAGTCAAAATTCGACAATCTGTATGGTTGCCGCGAGTCGCTCGTCGACGGAATCAAGCGCGCGACCGATGTCATGATCGCTGGCAAGGTCGCCATCGTCTGCGGCTATGGTGATGTCGGCAAAGGCTGTGCACAGTCGCTCAAGGGGCTCGGCGCGACCGTCTGGGTCACCGAGATCGACCCGATTTGCGCATTGCAGGCCGCAATGGAGGGATATCGAGTCGTCAGATTTGACGAGGTCTGCGACCAGGCCGATATCGTTGTCACCGCAACTGGCAACTACCATGTCGTCACTGGTCCGCAGATGGAGCGCATGAAAGACCAGACTATCGTCTGCAACATCGGCCACTTTGACAACGAAATCGACGTCGAATACCTCAGTAAGTATGAGTGGGAGAACATCAAGCCCCAGGTCGATCACATTATCTTTCCCGACGGCAAGCGCATTATCCTGCTCGCCGAAGGCCGCCTCGTAAATCTTGGCTGCGCAACCGGGCATCCGAGCTTCGTCATGTCCAATTCGTTCACGAATCAGGTACTCGCGCAGATCGAGCTATGGCAGAATCAAGGCAAATACGAGAACGAAGTCTACGTGTTGCCGAAGCACCTGGACGAGAAGGTCGCGCATCTGCACCTCGACCGAATCGGCGTCAAGCTCACAGAACTGACCGACCAGCAGGCTGAATATATCGGCGTCGCGAAACAGGGACCATTCAAACCCGAGCACTACAGGTATTAAAATTGCTCCGGGTTCTGCACTTAACGGACCCGCACTTGTTCGCCGATCCAGGCGGCGATTTTCGCGACACAGTGACTTATGAATCACTGTCTTCGGTACTCGCACATTATCGCAACAGTGACTGGTTCGCCGATCTTGTCGTCGTGACTGGTGACTTGATCCAGGACGGCAGCACGGGTGCCTACGAGCAATTCCGTCAATTACTCGGCGATCTCGATTTACCCATCCACTGCCTACCTGGTAATCACGACGTTCGGTCGAAAATGCGTGAAACTCTTTCGGCCCCACCTTTTTTTTACTGTGACTCTGTCGAACACAGCAACTGGCTAATCGCTGGCATCGACAGTTGCGTCACCGGACAGGCCGGCGGCCTGGTTTCTGCGCAGGAACTCGCGCGGCTTGATGGAATGATTGCAGACTCAGCGGCATCGCACATCATGATTTGCCTGCATCACCCTCCTGTTGCGGTAGGGAGCAAATGGCTCGATTTGGTCGGACTTGAAAACAGCGACGAGTTTCTTGATCGGATTTCGACAACGGGAGTCGTTCGACTCGTGGTTTTCGGTCACGTGCACCAACCCTACGATGACGTTCATGGCGATATCCGGATCATCGGTACGCCGTCAACGTGTCGCCAGTTTGCACAAAAAAGCGACGAATTTGCCGTCGACGATAAGCCGCCCGCTTATCGCCGCATTAGCCTGCATGCGGACGGCCACTATGATTGCGAGCTTGTCTGGGTCGATCATGACTAGCGTGAGCAGACTTCTGTTCCTGCTGTTATTACCAATCATTGCCTTTGCAAACGACGCTGGACACCCGGTCACGCTCTGGGTTGCTGAGGGCACGAACAACCGCGTATATCTTCTGGGGTCGGTGCACCTGTTGCGCAGACAGGATCATCCATTGCCTGCGATCATTGATTCGGCGTACGACGATGCAGAGGTGCTGGTCATGGAACTCGACATGGACGATATCGATGGGTTCGAAATGCAGAGCCTTATCACGCAACTTGGCGTCACAAATGATGACTCAACGCTCCACGATTTGATGGGGGATACGCTTTACGCGAGAGCCGCCGCCAAGGCCGCAGCGATCGACATACCGTTCGCCATGCTGGCGAAAAGTGAACCCTGGCTGGCAGCAATTATTATCGAGCAATTCATGTTGGCTCGCCTGGGCTTCGATCCTGCCTATGGCATTGAAAAATATCTCTCAGCAAAAGCGGTAGCAGACGGTAAGGAGATTCACGGCCTTGAAACCGTTGCCCAGCAGATCGGTTACCTCGATGATCTGTCTCTTAGAGCACAGCGCGCATTATTGATGCAAACGCTTGACGAGACCGCCGATATTGAGGAGGTCATGGACGATCTGATTCGTGCGTGGCGTGTTGGCGATCTGCGTTATCTCGAGGATTTTTTTCTGCAAGACATGGCCAAGGATCTCGAAATTTATGAAACGCTCCTCGTGGATCGAAATCGACGCTGGGTCGACGATATCGATGCATTGCTCGATGATAACGATGAATACCTGGTGATCGTGGGCGCCGCGCACTTACTCGGTGACGACGGCGTGCCTATGCTCCTTGCGCGACGCGGCGTCAAGATCACACAGATGCATCAGCCGGCAAAGGCGAACTAGCATGAGCCTCTATGAAAACGCACGACAGGTCATCGCCGGCGGCGTCAATTCACCGGTACGCGCTTTTGCTGGAGTTGGTGGCGAACCCGTCTTTATTGCGAGCGCCAAAGGTGCGTGGCTGGTAGCCGAAGATGGACGGCGTTACATCGACTACGTTGGATCATGGGGCCCGATGATTCTAGGACACACTCATCCGGTCGTTATCGATGCCGTCGTCAGCACTGCGCAGCAAGGCCTTAGTTTCGGCGCACCGTGCGTACTCGAGACGCAAATTGCCGAAAAGATTTGCGCGCTGATGCCTTCGATCGAAAGATTACGCATGGTGAGTTCAGGAACCGAGGCGACGATGAGCGCGATTCGCCTCGCGCGCGGCCACACAGGCCGTGACAAAATTATCAAGTTCGAAGGTTGTTATCACGGCCATTCTGACTCTTTGCTCATCAAGGCTGGCTCGGGCGCGCTGACATTAGGTGTGCCTAGTTCACCAGGCGTTCCAGCCGTGCTCGCCGAACATACGATCACACTGTCTTTCAACGACGCAGATGCCGTAGATGAGGCATTCTCCAAATTCGGCGGTGATATTGCTTGCGCCATTGTCGAGCCGATCGCGGGCAATATGAATATGGTGCCGCCCGAGGCTGGATTCCTCGAAACTCTGCGCGCTCAATGCACTGCGTCGGGCGCAATTCTGATTTTCGACGAGGTCATGACGGGGTTCCGCGTCGCCAAGGGTGGCGCCCAGGCGCTATTCAATATGCAGCCAGATCTGACGACATTGGGCAAAATCATCGGCGGCGGCATGCCTGCAGCGGCATTCGGCGGCCGTGCGGACATCATGTCCAGCATCGCGCCCGACGGCCCCGTCTACCAGGCCGGCACGTTGTCGGGCAACCCTGTCGCAATGGCCGCTGGGCTTGCAACGCTGGAGCAAATCGACACACCTGGTTTTTACGAGTCCCTTGGCGAACGAACACAACAACTCACGCAAGGGCTTGCCGCTGCAGCGAAAGATGCCGGCATTCCGCTGGCCGTAGAACACGCCGGCGGCATGTTTGGTTTCGTCTTTACAAGCGCCGGACCTGTGCGGCGCTTTGCACAGATTGCGAGTGCGGACATCAATCGATTCAAGGCATTCTTTCACGGCATGCTTGCCGAAGGTGTGTACCTTGCGCCTTCGGCATTCGAGGCAGGTTTTGTTTCCGCCGCACACGGTGACAAGGAGATCAGCAAGACACTAGCGGCAGCGGCTAAGGTATTTGCGACTCTGTAGGAGCGGGCTCCTACATATCCTTATGCAGCAAGTCGCGCACGATCTTCAAGCGTTCGACAGGATCACCGTTTTCAAGACATTGTTGTTTTTTTTCGAGCGCAATCGGCAGAATTTCCACGAATCGGGCAGAAACCCAACCTGCATCGTCGTAATGCCTTTCGAGAGATTCGTAAAGGCGACCCAGATCATCAAGCACGCCTGCCAGAATTTTCGCCATCACACGATACTCGTCCGGCAACGGCATCGTCGGCTCATCTGGCAAGACTTCAACCTCGCCTATGCTGAGCCCATTTGCCTGCTGATGACTCGATGTCAGTCGAAACCTACGCTCACCGACCGCTGTGACGCCAAGGAGTCCGTCGCTTCCCTGGTACCAATCGGTTATGCGCGCAAGTGTGCCCGTACTGTAGGTCGTCGCGGGACCAGTCTCACCGCCTTCGCGAATTAATAAAACGCCAAAAGAAGATTCATTCCTCAGACAGCTGCTGATCAAGTCCAGGTAACGTGGCTCGAAAATCCGCAGCGGCAACGGGCCACCCGGAAACAACACGGTACTTAAAGGAAACAGCGGAATTTGCACGACCCGCCCTACGTCACTGCAGCAAACTCTAAGTATAGACGTGCTGTGACGTTCAGCTACGCGTACGCTGCAGTACGGCGGTCAATGTCTGGCGGGCAGCCCCAAAACCACCGTTGCTCATGAAAATCACCTGGTCACCGGAAAGCACTTTGCCCGCCATATCCGTCACCAGCTTGTCGTAATCATCAAATGAGTGAAGCCGGTCTGCCAAGGGCGCCAGGGACGCGGCGAAGCCCTCATCCATATCGGCAGGTTGGTACATCCAGACAACATCTGCGTCCGCAAGTGAGGCGGCCAACGCGGCATTGTGCACACCGAGCTTCATCGTGTTGGAGCGAGGATCGATAGCGACGACGATGCGTTGCCCTGGGTAGCGCCGTTTCATAGCAGCGACTGTACGGCGAATTGCCGTCGGATGATGAGCGAAGTCATCGTAGATCGCGATGTCGCCCACTGTCGCGGTGCGCTCCATGCGCCGTTTGACGCCCTCGAATCGTGACATGGCATCTAACGCTTGCTGCAATGACACGCCGGCCGATTGCGCAGCAGCAATTGCGGCCAACGCATTTTCCAGGTTGTGTCGACCGCCTAGTTTCCAGCGAACTTCGCCCGACTCCTCTGCCGGATTCCGAACGCTGATGCGTCGTTCAGCTGAATCTACAAACGTTGCGCTCCACTGAGCCGTATTGTCGAGCGCGAAGGTTTCGACTGGCGTCCAACAACCCATTTCGATGACCTTGAGTAGGTTCTCGTCCAGCGAATTCATGATCACACGGCCCGCGCCCGGCACAGTGCGCAGCATCTGATGAAATTGCCATAGAATAGCGTCGATATTTTCAAAGATATCGGCGTGATCATACTCGAGGTTATTCAGCACGAGCGTATTGGGACTGTAGTGGACAAACTTGGCACGCTTGTCAAAAAATGCCGTGTCGTATTCGTCGGCCTCGACAACAAAATATTTGGAGTCTCCGAAGCTTGCCGAAACACCAAAGTTGGTCGGAATGCCGCCGATCAGGAATCCGGGTGCCAAACCTGTGTCGTGCAGTATCCACGCCAGCATGCTCGCCGTCGTTGTCTTGCCGTGAGTACCCGCAACGGCCAGTACATGCCGACCCTGCAGCACATTATCGGCAAGCCACCGCGGACCTGATGTATACGGCAGGCCACGGTCGAGCATAGCCTCGACGACTTCCATGCCACGACTCATGACATTACCGACGACGACGCAGTCCGGCTTGATGTCGAGCTGTGCGGCATCAAATCCTTTGTGAATCTCGATGCCCAGGTCCTTGAGCTGCGTACTCATTGGCGGGTAAACATCGCCGTCACAACCTGTGACTTTGAAGCCAGCTGCTCTGGCGAGCGCAGCTACGCCGCCCATGAATGTTCCACAAATTCCGAGTATGTGTATGTGCATACGACTCTTCAGGGCACAGACGCTACCAGCGAGTTGATGAAATACTGCAAGCCGAAGACGGTCACAGCCAACAGTATGCCGACATACCAGTGACGATCGATTGCGCTGGCAATGATATGCCCTTCGACAGGTACGGACCAGAACAGGATCAGGGTTGCGATCAGGCCCGCCCATCCCTCGCCAATGAACGGCGTCAGCAATACGTACTCAACAACAAATACCAACGTGATCAGCGCGCCGCAACCAATTACCGCCGAGATTGTCTGTAGCAGCCGGTCTGGCTGGCCGGCAAGAATGACGAGCCCCGCGTAGCAAAGAATACCGACCGTGCCGCTGAATAGTCCAAGAAAAAAATCCGCATCGTCGAAACGCTCGATCAATGCGAGCGCGGCCAGTGCGGAAAACAGCCACAGCGCAACATTCATGATCAACATTACGACCGAACGCGGAATGTCCTCCGGTCCTTTGCGTAGTAATGTGATGTCAAACAGTGTTTTGAGAAGTGGCAGCAATTTTAGGCGCGCTGTCGACCAGTCGGAAGTGGCAATCATCGCATGTTAACCTTCGGATCCGAAACCAGAACTCCATCAAGGTGATCTTGATGGGTTCAGAGCCACCCCTCGAACTTATGTCTGCATATACGTTAGTCGATCGACCTGACACATTAAGTGCTGATCTAATCCACCATGACTGTATTGGTGTTGACACAGAATTCATGCGTGAGAAGACTTTTTTCGCTGAATTGTGTCTCATCCAGATCGCAATGAATGACGACATTTACTGCGTCGACCCGCTCGCAAGCGACGACATGCGTTCTTTTTGGGAGTGCGCAACGGACAGAACCTGGATCGTACATTCCGCACGCCAGGACATTGAGGTCGTCTACCAGACATCACAGCTCATGCCAAAATACATATTCGACACGCAGATCGCGGCGGGCCTTCTCGGCTACGCACCGCAGCTAGGGTATGCAAATCTCACTAATGAGCTGTTCGGCGTTGAAATCGCCAAGTCACACACGCGCGCGGATTGGTCGAAGCGACCGTTAACCGACGCATTGCTGCAATACGCGGCCGAAGACGTTGAATACTTGTTACCGGCCTACGACGCTTTGGCGGAAAGCCTGGACCGACAAAGCCGACTCCACTGGGCCGAAGAGGATTCGGCGCGATTGCTCAACCCGGATCTTTATGACATCGATCCAAGTCTGGCCATAGATCGACTAAAAGGCGCAAGAAACTTGCGCGGTCGGCGCAGGTCCGCAGCGGTTAGCCTTGCCGCTTGGCGCGAATCGCTGGCCTTGCGATCAAATCGCCCGCGGCAATGGGTCGCCCGGGATTCTGTATTGATTGACCTTGCTTTCAAGCTACCAGCGAGAATTGAAGAGCTGCAGGATTTCGAGGGACTTTCGCCCGGACTCATCCGTCGTGCCGGCAAGACAATCATCGAAATCATTGCCCTGTCCAATGCTGATGACGACGACTATACGCCACCAACCGCACCGGACGAGGCGCAAAAAGTGCTGTTAAAGCAAATTCAAAATCATGTCGCCGAATGCGCTGCTAATCTGGGTCTCGCCGCCGAGACCCTTGCCTCAAAAAAAGATCTGTCCGCGGTAATCTTGAGCGGCGCTCGCGATTCGCGATTGCTCAACGGCTGGCGCCACGACGTAATCGGAGAACAAATTTTACAAATGCTGTAGGAGGAATTGTTAGCCCGCTTCCACCAGCAGGCTGCTTACCGAGATGTCAGCTCACAGCTTCGAGCATGCGCTCATATATGGCATCGATTGAACCATCGGCATCAATCGTCTTCAATTGATTGCGCCGCGCATAGAATTCGACCAGCGGCTCCGTCTGTTGCCGATACACGTCGAGGCGAGTGCGGATAACTTCCTCGTTGTCATCCTCGCGATGTATCAATTCGCCACCTGCGTTGGTGCACTCATCGAGCTCTGCCTGCGTCGAGAAATAGACATTGAGTAATTTGCCTGTCAACGAACAGGTCCTGCGCCCTGTTAGGCGTTTCATTAACACCTCAGAATCGACATCCATGAGTATGGCCGTATCGAGAGGCGTGCCGAGCTGATCCAGAAGTTCTTCAAGATCGAGGGCCTGCTGCCCCGTGCGTGGAAAGCCATCGAGTATGAATCCCTCAGCTACGTCTGGCTGCGCGAGTCGCTCGCTGATGATGCCGAGCATGATGTCGTCGGACACCAGATTTCCGGCTTCCATTATCGACTTGGCCTGTTGGCCGAATCGCGTACCGGCCGCAACCGCTTCACGCAGCATGTCTCCCGTCGAGATCTGCGGAATATTTCTGTCAGCCATCAGTTTTTTGGCCTGCGTGCCCTTACCGGAACCGGGCGCGCCGATTAAAACAATGCGCATGAATTCGTTCTCTTTCTAGACCGGACTGTTCATGAATATTCGCGATGATTGCGCAGAGCATTGTCCGTATACGGGAATTTCCGATCGACCGGAATACCAGCGTGTATTCCCGAGCGAGGAAAATCTCGTGTACGGACAAGGATCAAGCAAGGGCGCGAATGTATTCATGAATAATCCGGGCTTGTTGCCAATAGTACCGGCCGCCGCCACTGGATGGCCGGCGAGGTACGCTACCGACAATGCCGCAATAGGTCAATCGGCCAGGTGGCATCTGCCGATGCTCAATGACGGCGTTTCCGCTATGCTCACCCGCTTTGAATAATACGCCGGGGAACAAGAATCATGTCGGCAATGAACGCATTCTATGCCCAGTCCGGTGGCGTAACGGCCGTCATCAATGCAACGGCCTGCGGCGTCATCGAAACCGCAAGGAAAAATCGCAACAAGATCGCCAATGTCTACGCGGGTCGCAATGGCATCATCGGCGCACTGACAGAAGACATGATTGACACCAACAAGGAGTCGGCGCGAACGATCGCCGCCCTCAAACATACTCCTGGTGGCGCGTTCGGATCCGCACGCTACAAGCTCAAGAGCCTTGCAGACAATCGGGCTGAGTACGAGCGCCTGATCGAAGTTTTCAAGGCCCATAACATCGGTTACTTTTTTTACAACGGCGGCAACGACTCGATGGACACGGCTCTCAAGGTATCAATAGTCAGCAAACGCATGGGATACCCGGTTACCTGCCTTGGCATTCCGAAGACAGTCGACAACGATTTACCGGTCACCGACAACTGTCCAGGCTTCGGTTCAGTTGCGAAATACGTTGCGATATCGACGATGGAGGCAGCACTCGATGTGCGGTCCATGGCGAAGACGTCAACCAAGGTCTTCGTGCTCGAAGTCATGGGCCGACATGCCGGCTGGATCGCTGCCGCGGGCGGACTTGCCGGCAACAATCCGGAGGATGCGCCACATATCATCCTGTTCCCCGAGATACCGTTCAAGAAACGAGCATTTCTTAAACGGGTTCGCGAATGCGTCAATCGATACAGCTATTGCGTGATCGTTGTCAGTGAAGGTGCTCGCTACGCCAACGGTAAATTTCTAGCCGAAGCCGGCACGCGAGATGCATTCGGCCATTCTCAGCTCGGCGGTGTTGCAGCCGTCGTCGCAAACATGGTGCGCGACAACCTCGGCTACAAGTACCACTATGCTGTGGCAGATTATTTGCAGCGCTCGGCACGACACATCGCCTCCGCTGTCGACGTTGACCAGGCCTACGCTGTCGGTCGCGCCGCCGTGCAGTTCGCGCTGCACGGCAAGACGGCTGTCATGCCCGTCATCAAGCGTGTTTCGGACCAGCCGTATCGCTGGCGTATTGATGCGACACCGCTTGCAAAGATCGCCAACCGCGAAAAGATGCTGCCTCGCCGCTACATTTCCAAAGATGGCTTCTCGATTACAAAGGCCGCACGGCGATACCTGTTGCCGCTCATTCGCGGTGAGGATTATCCGCCATATATCAATGGCTTACCGAACTACGTGCGCCTCAAAAACGCCTCCGTTACACGACGGTTAAAGACAAAATTTATGGTATGATGCGCCGCCCGCTGCGCATGGGGCCCACCAAATGGGTCGGGGAGTTTGCGCAACGAATTCAAAATCGACCGCAACCATCACCGTGACACTTAGCTGCCACGATTGGCGATTACGCTTAAGTCCTAAATAATCGGGTCAGGAGAAACTCTGATGCTCAAAGACATGGCACTGTGGATTGCCATTAGTGCGGGTGTGCTCGCACTTCTAGTTGGTGTGATATACACACGATGGGTTCTCAAGCAGCCGGCCGGTAACGACCGCATGCAGGAAATCTCAAGAGCGATCCAGGAAGGCGCTAGTGCTTACATGAATCGCCAGTACTTTACGATCGGCGTCGTCGGCGTCATTCTATTCTTAGTGCTGGGAATTGCGCTCGATTGGGCCACCGCTATCGGTTTCGCAATTGGTGCTGCGCTTTCGGCATTGGCCGGGTACATCGGCATGTTCG
>JADFKA010000032.1:0-305 GCA_022565135.1 Pseudomonadota bacterium | reverse complement strand
CCGTGCGTGCGAACCTGCGCACAGCCCAGGCAGCAACCCTGGGTGTTAACCCGGCGCTGCAGGTTGCCTTTCGCGGCGGTGCGATTACCGGACTGCTCGTCGTCGGCTTGGGGCTGATCGGCGTCGCCGGTTACTACATGGTGCTGTTGAACACCGGCGCTTCGGTTGACCACGCGATTCACGCACTCATCGGCCTGGCATTTGGCGGCTCCCTGATATCCATCTTTGCTCGTCTTGGTGGCGGCATATTTACCAAGGGCGCCGACGTCGGCGCCGACCTGGTCGGCAAGGTCGAAGCCGGTATT
>JADFKA010000320.1 GCA_022565135.1 Pseudomonadota bacterium | reverse complement strand
TCGCCGTCAAGATCACGGGCACCGATCGACGCGGTAAACCGGAGGGCGCACTGGTCGAGGTGCTGCAACGGGGTGAGCGCGAAATCGCGGGCCAGTTTATTCGCGAGCGCGGCATCGGCCTTGTCATTCCGAACAACGCGAGAATTTCACACCGGATCCTGATTGCGAAGGGTGAGGCGGGTGCTGCGAAACCCGGGCAGATCGTCGTGGCGAGAATTCTCGATTATCCGACGCAGATCGAGCAGGCAACGGGCCGCATTGTCAGAATCATCGGCGATCCGGCGCAGAAAGGCATCGCGACCGATATTGCGATCCACTCGCACAGCATTCCAACGCTGTGGCCCAAGGCAGTTCGAGAAGAGATTCGTGATCTTGGCAACACGGTGCCGGCTGCGGCCAGAAAGGGGCGTACCGATTTCCGCGATCTGGACCTTGTCACGATCGACGGTGCCGACGCACGGGACTTCGATGACGCGGTCTACTGTGAGCGCGTCGGTAGTGGCTGGCGGTTGCTCGTTGCGATTGCCGACGTGGCTCATTATGTGCCGCTCGGATCCGCACTGGATCAGCAAGCAACATTACGCGGCACGTCAGTGTATTTTCCCGATCGCGTCGTGCCCATGTTGCCAGAGGTCCTGTCGAACGGACTTTGCTCGATCAATCCAAAAGTAGATCGCCTCTGCCTGGTTTGCGATATGCGCATCACCGCGGACGGCAAGGTTTCCCGAGCACAATTTGCTGAAGGAGTCATGCGTTCGTCTGCACGACTGACCTATAGCCAGGTGAGTGAGTTCCTTACAGGTGGGTCGCCTGGCGCGGTGCCCAAGCCATTGCGCAAGGTCGTTCGCGAGCTGCACTCGTTATACGCGGCATTCGCGAAAGCCCGGCAGCGGCGGGGCGCGATCGAACTCGATCTGCCGCAGACGCGTTTTGTATTGGGCAGTCAGGGAGAAATCGTGCGCATCGAATCGGTCGCACGCAACGACGCCCACCGATTGATCGAAGAATGCATGATTGCCGCCAACGTCCAGGCAGCAAAATTTCTGCGGCGGCATCGTATTCCAGGCCTGTATCGCGTACACGCCAAACCTGATCCGGATCGCTTTGACGAGCTGCGTCGTTACCTGCTGACTCTCGGCCTCAAAGTTCCGCACCCGGAGCATATCGAGCCGAAGGCGTTTACGGCGTTGCTTGAACAAATCAGCGGTCGGCCGGACAGTGCTGCCATTTCGATGGCCATGTTGCGATCACTGAAACATGCTGAGTACACGCCGAAAAATATCGGTCATTTCGGCTTGTCGCTTGACGCCTATGCGCACTTCACGTCGCCAATTCGCCGCTATCCGGACTTGCTCGTGCATCGCGCTATCCGACATATCGTGCGCGGCGGCAAGCCCGGGCGGTTCCATTACGATACACCGGCGATGCAGCGACTCGGTGCTATAACGTCGGCGCATGAACGGCGTGCCGAGGAAGCGACGCGCGATGTCGAGGCTGCGCTCAAGTGCGAGTACATGCAAAGCCGGGTTGGCGAGGAATTTGATGGCGTCATCACCGGAGTCACGAATTTCGGCCTGTTTGTGCAACTCAACGAACTGCAAATCGATGGACTGGTGCACGTAACGAGTCTCGCCAATGATTACTACCATTTTGAGGCAGGATCGCAACATCTGGTCGGTGAGCGGACGGGCCGAATATATCGACTCGGCGACGCAATGCGCGTGCAGGTGCAGCGCGTCGATGCCGACACGCGGAAGATCGATTTTCGGCCCGTTGAGGAAGTCGCAATGCGGCGCAAACGACGTCGATGAGCAAGTCAAAATATGTCGCCGGATTAAGGGCCGTGGAGCAACTGCTGTCGAGCCGAAATTCAGATGTGCGCCGGATATTCGCCGAATACCAGACCGTCAATCCGCGCGTCGAGGCTTTGATTTCGCTGGCGAATGCCCGTGGTATTGAAATCCAGCAGGCTAATCGCGGCAGATTGCAGCAAATCAGTGGCGAATCGAGGCACCAAGGCATTGTTGCCGAGGTGCGGCGCAGTACGATGCTGGACGAGGCGAATTTGCGATCGCTGGTCGAGGCGCGCCTGGAGTCGGCCGACGAGCGTCATTTGCTGTTGCTAATGCTCGACGGCGTTCAGGATCCGCACAATCTCGGCGCCTGTTTGCGTACTGCCGATGCGACCGGCGTGGACGCCGTGATTGTCCCACGCCACGATAGCGCCGGTCTCGGATCCACGGTGAGCAAAGTTGCGTCGGGCGCCGCCGAGCAATT
>JADFKA010000319.1 GCA_022565135.1 Pseudomonadota bacterium | reverse complement strand
AAGCACCAAAGGCCAATGCAATCGCAGAGCGTTGGGTGCGGACCATTCGTAACGAATGTCTCGATCACAGGCTCATATTTGGTCACCACCATTTGCAGCAAACAGTTGATGAATTCGTCGCTTACTACAATCGCTGGCGACCTCATCGAAATCTTGGCCAGAGAGCGCCATGTCCGCATGTTAGAGAAATATCGAGAAAACCGGCCACGCATCTCGAATCAAAACCGGTTCTAGGCGGACTGCACCATGTGTACCAATGGGCAGCCTGACAACACCGATGGAGTTTTTGCGCCCTACAGGCCGTACGCGTGTCGATAGCATCAGCGAATTCCCTTTCCAGACGACGAACCCAAAGGTGTTCGCCGGCGGTGACATGGTGCGCGGGTCCGATCTCGTCGTTACCGCCGTATTTGAAGGACGCGAGGCCGCCGCTGGCATTACCACATACCTGGGTGTCTGAAATTCCGTCACCGGAAGCCCGCCCACTTGCCGAAGGACGCAGAGCGCCCGCTCCCAATTTTTTCGATGGTTGATCAATAGGCTACAGAACGATACCGATCGGGTTTTTTCACCGCGCAACTGACGAAGAATAGGAATACGGCAAATCACGATGCCGAGACAAGACCCGATTTGATCTGGGTCCTGAAGAATTTGGATTTGCGGCAAACCACCCGAGTTCTTCGCCCATTCCAGCTGTTGCCCCGACAATAATGACGGCAGGAGCACGGATGTGAGCCTCGACTGCATCATTTGCAATAGTCGCGAGCGTTCCACGCAGCACGCGTTGCTGGTCCGTGGTGCCATTTTCGACGATGGCTACGGGCGTCTTGGCGGCGATCCCGTGCTCGATCAGTTGTTCCGCGGTTTCTGCTACTGACCCGACGCTCATATACAGAACCAGCGTCTGACCCGGTTGAGCCAGTGTGCTCCAATCCGGCGCCTGATCACCATCAAGTTTTGCGGTCGCGAACGTGACGCTGCTACTAAGTCCGCGATGCGTTAGCGGAATCCCTGCATAGGCGGCGCAGCCCAGTGCCGCAGATATGCCTGGAACGACCTGGAATGGTAGTCCGGCATCTGCCAGTGCCTGTACTTCTTCGCCGCCCCGTCCAAATACAAATGGATCGCCGCCTTTCAACCGACAGACCCGTCTGCCCTTGCGGACATAAGCAACCATCAACTCATTGATTTCATTTTGCGATATCGTCACGCGATTCGCCGTTTTGCCAACGTATACAAGTTGTGCGTCCTTGCGGGCGAAATCGAGAATTTTCTCGGATACCAGGCGATCATAAACCACGACGTCTGCGTGACTGATCAGCTGCTGCGCCCGAATTGTGACCAGCCCCGGGTCACCAGGTCCAGCACCAACAATATAGGCCTCTCCCACCTGTGGGGAATGCGGAACTACGTTCTCAATGAGTTCCATGCGCAGCGCGCGCTCGGCCTCCTGCTTGCGATTGGCGAGCAGATGCTCTGCAATTGGCCCATCGAAAAAGCGCTGCCAGAACCGTCGACGTTCTCTCACGGTCGAAAAGCGTTTTCTTACCAGCTCCCGCCACCTACCGGCCTGTGTCGCAAGCGCATCAATCCGGGTCGGCAACCAGGCTTCGATCTGAGATTTCAGGCGCTGCGCAAGTACCGGGGCATTGCCGCTGGTTCCGATCGCTACAACAACCGGCGAGCGGTCGACAATAGCCGGTACGATAAAGCTCGATGCGGCGCCGTCATCGACGACATTACAGAGGATGCCAGCGTCCTCCGCAGCGCGGGAGACCTGCCTGTTGACCTCCTCGTCATCGGTCGCGGCGATGACGAGCCTCATTCCGGCGAGTAATCGATCCGCAAACTCGCCGTCATGCTGCACAATCCCGTTTTCATCCCGTAGCCTGGCGAGCTCGTCGGTCAGATCCTGCGCAATAACGGTCACTGCCGCACCAGCTCGCATGAGCAGTCGCACCTTGCGTTCGGCAACCACACCACCCCCTACGACCAGGCAGGGACGGTGGTTTAGCTGCAGGAAGACTGGAAGGTGATCCATGTGCACGATCCGGGATTGTGATTGTCAACCATATCGACCGCAATTGGGAAACTGAAATAGAAAATCGATCTGCAGAGATAACATTGGGGAATATGGCGAACTGTTCATTGACAGCGCCGGATCACAGTGTTTATATCGGCATTCGCTATGATTAATACATTCGAGACAAACTGCGTAATGTGTTGCTGTCGATCCTATCGGCGGCCTGCTGTGCATATGATTTAGCGAACAGTAAAGCAAGATTTGCAAAGCCGC
>JADFKA010000031.1 GCA_022565135.1 Pseudomonadota bacterium | reverse complement strand
CGCTGATACCATCAATATCACTTTGACGGAGTACTAGCATGCAAACCACAGCGAAGACCCTGAGCGACGTACCGGCGATCAATCGATTCCTGAGCTACTGCCGTGTGCGGACCGTGCCATCGAAGACAGTCATGATTCATGCCGGCGATTTGCCGGACGTGCTGTACTACATCGTTGAGGGCTCCGTCGAAGTCATGATCGAGGACGAGGATGGCAACGAAATGGTGCTTGCCTACCTGAACAAGGGTCAGTTCTTCGGCGAAATGGGCCTTTTCTACGAGCAGCCGACGCGCAGCGCCTGGGTGCGTACTCGAACGGAATGCGAAATTGCCGAAATGACGTACCCGCGCTTTCGTCAGATCGCGAGTGAAAGTCCAGGGCTCGTTTTCGAACTCGCCACGCAGCTGGCGACACGCCTTGATAAAACAAACCGCAAACTCGGTGACCTCGCATTTGTCGATGTCACAGGCCGTGTTGCACATGCCATTATGGATTTGTGCAATGAACCCGACGCGATGACACATCCGGATGGCATGCAGATCAAGGTAAGTCGACAGGAACTGAGTCGACTCGTTGGTTGTTCGCGGGAGATGGCGGGTAGAGTGTTGAAAGTTCTCGAAGAGCAGGGACTCGTCACGGCCAGTGGTAAGACCATAGTTGTCTTTGGCGCGAGGCCGAATCGAAAACTGTAAGTTCGGCAGGCTCTTACATCACGTTTTTTATCTCTTGTCTCATCGCGGCAATTGTTGTCGCGTAGTCTTCACTGCCGAAAATAGCCGATCCTGCAACGAAAGTGTCAGCTCCTGCAGCGGCAATCTCAGCAATGTTATCGATTTTGACACCACCATCGATCTCGAGGCGAATATCGAGCCCACTCGATTCGATGATGCTGCGCGCCTCGCGCAATTTGTCCAGCGCCGTTCGAATGAAATTCTGCCCGCCGAACCCCGGGTTCACCGACATGATAAGCACCATGTCGATCTTGTCGATGACATGTTCCAGACAAGCTAGCGGCGTCGCGGGATTGAATACGAGTCCAGCTTTACACCCCTGCTCTCGAATGAGCGCCAGTGAGCGATCAATATGCCGGCTCGCCTCGGGATGAAACGTGATTATGCTGGCCCCGGCCTTCGCAAAATCGGGAATAATGCGGTCGACGGGCTCGACCATCAGGTGGACATCGATCGGCGCTTCGATACCGTGATCGCGCAATGCGGCAAGAATCAGCGGGCCAATCGTCAGGTTCGGCACAAAGTGATTATCCATGACGTCAAAATGCACAATGTCGGCGCCGGCATCGAGAACCGCGCGGATATCATCACCAAGTCGCGCAAAATCGGCAGAAAGTATCGAAGGTGCTATGAGTGGTGTCACTGTGTTTTCCTTTTCTTGCTGTTAATTTGTGTGGGCAGCCCGGATCGGCCAGATCCGACAACGCGGCTAGCGAATCGATCGTCTGGCCTTGAGCATTTCGTAGGCACGCCGAATTTCGCGCGTTCGTCGCTCGGCCTCTGCGACAACGGCAGCGTCGGGGCTGCGTGACGCAATTTTATCTGGATGATTCTTGTTCATCAATCGTCGGTAGGCCTTCTTGATGTCCTCGTTCGTCGTCGACTCTTCGACGCCCAAAGCCAGGTAAGCGTTTCTGACCCGCTGTGCGTCAGCGTCGCCAGCCGGTGAATGTCTGAATCCTTTTTGCGCACGAATCATCGCCTCCAACTGCGCCAGGTCAACACGACCGATGTCGAGCTCGGTGCAGATCGTCCAGATCATCGCACGTTCCTTCTGGTGCAAGCTGTCTTTGGCGAGTACCACCTCAAGCAGCAAGCGCACAAACAACAAACGCATAACGGTTCGACGTGCGTCTACACGCCGCAGCTGGCGCATCGTCTGTATGAGCGGAAAAGCGTCTTTTTTGCCGTCCTCAAACCAATTGATCGCGTGCCTGACCCTTGCCGGCCCGAGACCGATACGGTGCATGATAGCGCGAGCAGCTCGAATCTCATCCTCGCTGACACGGCCATCAATTTTCGTCAGATGCCCCATCGTCTGAAATAAAGCCCTGACGTACTCATCGGGCAGGCGCCCGATTCCTGTCCCCTGCCGTTGGAATCTCTGGTAACGCTCCGCAAACCCGCGATCAAACTGGTGGCCAAGAAACAGGCCAAGGAGCGCAAACAAGGGCTTCAGCGTCACAAGCCCGACCAATGTGCCAACAATTTTTCCCCAGTACAATGCAGGTTCTCACTATTAGGCAATGCGTAATCCTAACGTTTGTGCAACAGGTTTCCTATTGCCGCAACTTGCCTCGTCCGGGCCGAACAGCGATCATCCGTGGCGAGTTTCCGTGACGGACGAACATGACCAACAGATATTCTGACGACACGCTGTTCGAGTCAGTAATCCCGGACCTGCCACTGATTGGCCGCGGCAAAGTACGTGACATCTACAGCGTCGACAGCGATCACCTGCTGATTGTCACGACTGACCGGCTTTCCGCTTACGACGTCGTCCTGCCCGACCCGATACCAATGAAGGGCTACGTACTCACGAAAATATCGCTGTTCTGGTTTCGAATGATGGCCGACCTTGTCGATAATCAATTGACCAATCGGACCGTCGACGACGTGGTCGCGGATCCGCTTATTTGCCGGCCACTGCGAGATCGCTCCCTTGTCGTAAAGCGACTCAAGCCACTGCCAATTGAGGCTGTTGTGCGCGGATATTTAATCGGCTCGGGATGGCGCGACTATCAGGAGACAGGTCAGGTTTGCCGGATTTCTCTGCCGTCGGGCCTGCGGCAAGCCGAGCGGTTGCCGCAGACCTTGTTCACTCCAGCGACCAAAGCCGAAGCCGGCGACCACGATGAGAATATTAGTTATGACGACGTGGTCGACTTGATTGGCGAACGCCTTGCCGAGCGCGTTCGCGATCTGTCTATCGCAATCTATACGCGTGCCGCACAGCACGCGCTAGCACGTGGCATTATCATTGCCGATACAAAATTCGAGTTTGGGCTCGATGACGAAGGCCGGTTGCATCTCATTGACGAGCTAATCACACCCGATTCGTCACGATTCTGGCCCATTGATGGCTACGCAATCGGTATCAGTCCACCGAGTTTCGACAAACAGTTTGTGCGTGACTACCTCGATACCCTCGACTGGGACAAGACAGCGCCCGGGCCCGAATTACCGGCCGACGTATTACGGCAAACCAGCGACAAATACCAAGAGGCCCTGAACCTCCTGACATGATCGCAGCGGTCGCCCATGTACAATGACGCTCTTGGCAGGCTTTGGCTCTTGATATCGCAAAGATGATGGCTACGCTTCGCAACCGTTTCGATAAGCTCCTTTGGGGAGACATGCTGCATGAACACAGCCTTCCCGGCCGCATATTCTCTACAGCGCTGCGCTATGTTTACGCACTCCTGCGGGACATGATCGCAGGCCAGTTGATGTTGCGTTCGATGAGTCTCGTCTACACCACTTTGCTTTCCGTTGTCCCTTTGATTGCATTCAGCTTTTCGGTACTAAAAGGCTTCGGTGTGCACAACGATCTGCAGCCGTTGTTATTCAAGTTGCTTGAACCGCTGGGCACGCAAGGTGCGGAAATTACGCAACAGGTCATTGACCTCGTCGACAATGTCAAAGGCGGCGTGCTTGGAGGCATTAGCCTGGCATTTTTTATTTACACCGCGATCTCCATGGTGCAGAAAATCGAGGAAAGCTTTAACTACGTATGGTATGTCGCCAAGCGTCGCAATTTCGCCCGGCGAGTTACCGAATACCTGGTCGTGATGTTGATTGGCCCAGTCGCGATCGTCATAGCGCTTGGTATCATTGCCTCCTTGCGTAGCACCACCATGATGCAATTGTTCTTAGCATCTGATGCACTCGGCCCACTCGTTCTTTTCACGAGCAAGCTGACACCCTATGTGCTGGTCACATGTGTATTTACATTTCTGTATATTTATGTGCCAAATACGCGCGTACGATTCCGTTCAGCACTGGTTGGCGGCATCGCCGGTGGTTTCATTTGGGCGAGCATGAGCTTGATCTTCGCGACGTTTGTCGTCTATTCGACCCGCACACAGCTTATTTATTCGGGTTTTGCCGTCGCGATCACAACTTTGATCTGGTTGTATATGAACTGGCTCATCCTTCTCGTCGGCGCACAACTCGCGTTTTATCATCAAAATCCAGCGTTCCTGCGAACCGGGCGTTGCGAGCCGCGTCTATCCAATGCCATGCGCGAACGTCTTGCACTAAACATCATGTTTCTTGTCGGCCGCGCATTTCGCAATTCCGACCGGTCCGTAACGATTCAGACACTCGCCAGCACGCTCAAAATTCCATCGATTACGCTGACACCGATTGTCGCCGGACTCGAAAACAGCGGGCTGTTGACCTCATCCGAAACTGAAGTCCTGATTCCAGGCCGAGAAATGGCACGAATTGAACTTGACGACATCCTTGATGTTGTGCGTCAGCAGGGCGAAACGGGCTCGTATCGTGACCCTGAGTGGGCCAATGCAGTTCAAGATCTCGGCAGCCAACTCGATGCGGCAGTCTCTGCAACCGTGGGCGAGCGCACGTTGGCGGATTTATTGACCCAGGCCGAACCATAGCTGCGCCATCAGTTGCCGGCAATCGTCATCTCTTCCACAAGCAACGATCCGCATCGAATACCACCGCGGATATCCTGGTCTCTGCCAATCGCGGTGACGCGACCAAACAGCTCGCGTAAATTACCCGCAATTGTCACTTCGTGGACTGGAAACTGTATCTCGCCATTCTCAACCCAATGGCCGACAATGCCGCGCGAATAATCACCGGTCACGGCATTGACGCCATGCCCAATCAGTTCCTCAACAATCAGGCCCTTGCCCATCTGTTTGATCAGCGCCGCAAAATCCTCTGCGTTGCCGCAAACAAGCAGGTTTTGTGTGCCACCCGCATTCGCCGTCGTTTGCAAGCCGAGACGGCGAGCCGAGTAACTGCTTAACACATATCCCTGCAGCACCCCATCGGTCACAATGTCACGATCAAAAGTGGCAACACCTTCGGCGTCGTACGGTGCGCTTGCCATGGCCTTGAGCAGATGCGGCCGTTCCTCGATGCGGACGAAATCAGGAAATATTTGTTCGCCGACAGCATCCAGGAGAAACGTTGCGCGCCGATATTGAGCACTCCCCGAGATAGCGCCGATCAAGTGGCCTATAAACCCACGTGCTAGTTCTGCAGTAAAAAGAACGGGAGCGCGTGATGTTTTAATCTTGCGTGCACCGAGGCGACCGACAACGCGTCGTGCCGCTGCTTCACCGACATGCTGTGCACTTTCGAGATCAGCAACGTCGCGCGCAACGCTATAGTAGTAATCACGTTGCATTTCTCCATTGGCGCTCCCGAGTACAGCACAACTGATGCTGTGGCTGGTCTTCGAGTAACTGCCAATGAAGCCATGCGTATTGCCATAGGCGCGAGAACCGCTATTGGTGGACACGGTCGCGCCTTCGGAATTATTTATTTGCGGATCGAATTGCAGCGCCGCAGCTTCACACTCGATAGCCATTTCGATTGCGGCCGATGAGTCGATGGGCCAGGGATGATTGAGGTCGACGTCATGTACATCAGCACACATGAGATCTGCATCTGCAAGCCCGGAGTGCGGGTCCTGGGCCGTGTAGGTCGCGAATGTACATGCCTTGTTAACCGCTTCCCGTACAGCCTCGGGCGATATATCCGAAGTACTTGCACTGCCTTTCCTGGAGTCCCGGTACACCGTTATGCCGATACCGCGATCGTTGGTGTACTCGAGGTTCTCGACATCGCCGAGACGCGCGGTTGCCGACAGGCCCGTATCATGACTTGCAACAACTTCAGCCTGATCGACACCCTGCTGCCTGGCGAAGGCCAGCGCTTGCTGTACCAACGCCTCGAGTTCCTGGCATCCCAGTGACTGCTCTCGTGCGGTCTCATTCATCGTGCCCAACGTCCTCCGCTCCGTAACCCGTCCGAGCGCGTGTTAAACTGCTGCGACTCATGGTCCTGGTCAATTCCCCGGGGTAGCTTAGCCGGTGACCCAAGCAAAGCCCAGCAAAAGCGCCAGAAAACGCGAGCAACTGGCTTTACAGGAACTCGGCGAGAAACTCATTGCACTCACCGTTGCTGAACTCGACGCAATGTCGCTGCAGGAGAATTTGTTGACGGCGGTGCGGGACGCCGCACAAATGCAATCACACGGCGCATTGCGCCGCCAAAAGCAGCTGATCGGCAAGCTGATGCGACACACTGATGCCGCTCCAATCCGCAAAGGTCTCGAGGAAATCGGTGCGAGCGAACGTCAGTCGAAGCAAGTCTTTTTGTCTGCCGAACGATGGCGTGACCGCCTCATCGACGGCGGTGTTGGCGAACTTGACGCATTTGAGACTCAGACCTGCCATCGAGACAAGGAACTTCAATCTTTGCTCAGAGAGCTGGCTATTACCGTCAACGATAGGACCGAGAAATCTTTGCGCCGGCAGATTTTCAGATACGTTCACTCTATTCTTGCTGGATGACCGTAGGAATATCACCGGCGGCGCAAATTCGGGCGATTTCGCACCACAGGCAGCACTCCAGCTGAATAATCGGGTTAGAATTCGACGATGAGTATTCAGGTCAGCATCATTATGGGTTCCCGGTCAGATTGGGACACAATGCGTCATGCCAGCGAGGCGCTTGACAGCCTCGGAGTTGAACACGAAGTTCGCATTATTTCGGCGCATCGTACCCCGGACCTGTTATTTGAGTACGCCGAGTCCGCCGTGGAACGTGGGCTCAAGGTTATTATTGCAGGTGCCGGCGGCGCCGCCCACCTGCCGGGAATGATGGCTTCGAAAACACGATTGCCCGTGCTCGGCGTGCCGGTGCAGTCAAAAGCGATGCGAGGACTCGACTCGCTATTGTCGATCGTACAGATGCCGGCGGGCATTCCCGTGGGCAGCATGGCGATCGGCGCAGCGGGAGCAACCAACGCGGCGCTTCTCGCCGCCGCGATCCTTGCTCTTGCCGACGCACAGCTTGCAACCGCGTTGGATGACTTTCGACAAAATCAGACCGACATGGTCCTGGCAAGCGACGTTCCGGCGATCTAGCCCGGATTCTTCATGAATAGCCCGGGCTAAATTTCGAAACCATGCGCATTGGCATCATTGGCGCCGGTCAACTCGGACAGATGCTTGGGTTTGCGGCCCGGGACCTCGATCTAAGCTGTCATTTCATTGATCCCTCTGTGACGCCGCCTGCCGCCCAGGCAGGACCGGTCGTACAGGCGGCGTTCGACGACAGTCAGGCGTTGGCGACGCTGGCCGATACCTGCGACGTCGTCACTTATGAATTCGAAAATGTCCCGGTGACCGCGCTACTGGAGATTGCTGATCGCGTGCCGGTGTACCCGCCGCCCGATGCACTTCGGCACGCCCAGGACCGGCTCGCCGAGAAACGATTGTTCGAAATGCTGGACATACCGTTGCCGGCATACCGGTCCATCGATTCGATCGCTGACCTCAATGAGGCGGCCACCGCAATCGGTTTACCCCTCGTTATCAAAACCCGGCGTTTGGGCTACGACGGCAAAGGCCAGTTCGTCCTTCGACATCTCGATGCGATCGAGACTGCCTGGCGGACTCTTGGTCAAGCCGATCTTATCGCCGAGCAGTGGGTCGATTTTGACAGTGAGGTGTCGGCAATCGGCGTACGCAATGTTGATGGCGATATCGTCACCTACCCGCTAACGCGCAATGAACATGTCGACGGCATGTTGCGCATATCACGCGCGCCGGTCGAAAACCCGGTAATAACGCGCCACGCAGAGCGCTACGTACGCAAGCTGCTCGATAACCTTGCTTATGTCGGCGTGCTCACCCTTGAGCTATTCGTCGTCGGCGACGGATTGTTTGCCAACGAGTTCGCGCCGCGCGTGCACAATTCAGGGCACTGGACGATCGAGGGCGCCGCAACAAGCCAGTTCGCGAATCACCTGCTCGCGATCACCAACAGGCCCCTGCAATCGTCGCAGATACGTGGATATGCCGGCATGATCAACCTGATCGGCCGAATTCCGGACGCCGCGCGGCGACTCAAAGTCGGCCAACTGCATGATTATGGAAAACTTCCACGCCGCGGCAGAAAGCTCGGGCACATTACGGCCGTCGCCGACTCTGCGGCTGAGCGTGATCGAATACTGGCCGATATCGAGAGAAATGTGACGCAATCGACGCATTAGTCTGGCACTGGAACATAGTCTGTGACCCGAAAAACCGGGTAAACTGACTGTAAAACAAGAAAGGCAACATGTCGTATCTAGAGCAATTCAATCTTAGTGAGCAGCCATTCAGGCTGACAGCCGACCCAGATTTCCTTTACTGGAGCAAGCAACACGCCCGAGCCAAGGCTTACATGGAGTCGACGATTTGGCTCGCCGATGGATTCGTCATCATCACAGGCGAAATCGGCTCGGGCAAGACGACGTTATTGCAGTCTTTTATTGCCGAACTCGCGGATGACATCGTCTACGCCATAGTCTCTCAAACGCAGCTGACGCCCAAACAATTTTTGCAGTCCATTCTAACCGAGTTCGGCTTCAAACCATTCAATAAGCGCAAGGTCGAGCTGCTCGATATGCTCAACATGTTCCTCATCGAGCAATATTCGAACGGCAAGAAAGTTGTACTGATCGTTGACGAGGCGCAAAACCTGTCGAAAAAAGTACTGGAAGAAATCCGCATGCTCTCTGGCATCGAGACGCACAAGGAGAAAATATTGCGGATTATCCTGGCTGGGCAGCCTGAGCTGAAGGCAACGCTCGACTCACCAAATCTCAAGCAGCTCGTGCAACGCATCCGCCTGCGCTTTCACATCGGCCCGCTTGACAGCCGCGAAACACATGAATACGTCGATCATCGTATCGCGGTCGCGGGCCGTGAACCCAACGATTTGTTCGACGACGATACTTACGACATAATTTTTCGCTACTCGGGTGGCATTCCGCGACTTATCAACACGCTATGCGATACGGCGCTCCTGTGTGCATTTGCGGACGAAAATTCTGTTGTCACGGACGAGGACATCATGTCGGCCGTTGAGGAACTCAACTGGAAAGAACACGAAACCAACACCGGCCGCTACAGACAGTTATGCCAGGTTGTCCCGGTGCCAAGATTGAAATCGCACGTAACGATGCTCGAGGTACTCTCTGATGGCGAATCGCTGTCAGTGCATTCATTTCCGATCGGGCGCATTATTGTTGGCCGAGCGCCTGGCAACGAGATCTATATCAAAAGCAAATTTGTCAGCCGCCACCACTTACAGGTAGTCAGCGACGAGTATGGCTGTACTATCGAGGACCTGAACAGCACCAATGGTGTGTTCATCGACGAGCAGCAGGTCAAGCAGCAGCGCTTGAAAAATGGCGACGTTATATCGCTGGGCAGTCACGAACTCGTGTACACAGATCTTCGTGAGACGAACGAGACGGACAATGCAGATCTTTCCGCCGAGAGCGCCAAAGCATCAGCCGTCGGCGAATAGCTCCAGGGAGTTTATCAGTGCCCGGTGCGACGATCGCTCACTCGATAGTCACGACGTTTGAGTATCACCACAATTCCGGCAACCAGAGACACGAGCCCGGTCACGAAACAAATCGTTGGCCAATGCCAGTAATTGACGTACATCGATAAGCCGAGCGAGATCGACCCGAACAGCAGATAGAAGTACGGCAGACTTTCGTAAATTGGCTTCGAAACCCACATGGCATCTTGATTGTCCCTAGCTGCGGGCGCTTAGTCCAGTCACCATAGCAAGCGAACCGGTCATCGACCGGGTCTGGATCGTAAAAATTTAGACAGCAGGGAAGTCGATTGTCGACGGACTATCTTTGCGATTTGCCCCTGCCGAAAAGACTGAGCAGCTGCGAGAAAATCGAGTCTGACATTCCATCAACGGCCAGATCTGGCTCGTAGTCATGGCTTTCAGCGCTGAATCCTTGCACAAAGTGCTGCGCGTTGGCGTCCAGATCATTCTCTGTGATCGTGCTCTCGAATGCCATACGTCTTACTCCTCCATGAGACAGGAGCACACTACATAAACGATAGTTTGATTTGAGTGAACAAGCTCACAGTGCGAACCGCGAACCGTCTATTAGTACGTTATGTCAAGTAAACCGGCGCGTGAGCCGTGTGGCTCGCAAACCGTGAGCGCGTCAGCCCGTTCCGCCAACTGTGATTTCGTCAATTTTGAGCGTCGGTTGGCCGACGCCAACCGGAATCGACTGGCCTTCTTTGCCGCAAGTACCAACGCCGCTGTCCAGTTTCAGATCGTTACCAACCATCGAGATTTTCGCAAGCGCAATCGGCCCGTCACCGATCAGCATTGCCCCTTTGACAGGTGCAGTAATCTTACCCTTTTCGATCAGGTAGGCTTCGCTGGCCGAGAACACAAACTTGCCGGAGGTAATATCGACCTGACCGCCGCCAAAATTCGGCGCGTATAAACCCCTGTCGACTGATGCGATGATTTCTGCGGGATCGTGCGGGCCTGCGAGCATGTACGTGTTGGTCATGCGTGGCATCGGCATATGGGCGAATGATTCGCGACGACCATTGCCCGTTGGCGCAACGCCCATCAATCGCGCATTGAGCTTGTCCTGCATGTAAGCACACAGCACCCCATTTTCGACGAGTACGTTGTATTGGCTCGGAGTACCCTCGTCGTCGACAGCAAGTGAGCCGCGCCGGTTTGGAAGGGTGCCATCATCGACGATCGTGCAGAGTGATGAGGCGACTTTTTCGCCGAGTCTACCTGAAAATGCGGATGTGCCCTTGCGATTAAAGTCGCCCTCAAGACCGTGTCCAACAGCCTCATGCAGCAGAATTCCTGGCCAGCCGGGCCCCAGCACAACGGGCATCACCCCAGCGGGGGCTGCAACAGCATCAAGCTGAATGAGGGCCTGTCGTACGGCCTCGCGTGCATACTCCATCGGCAATTCGCCGGAGAGAAAGTAGTTGAGATCGGCTCGTGCACCGCCACCTGCATAACCTTGCTCTCTGCGGCCGTTGCGCTCGACAATAACACTTACGTCAAGACGCACCAGCGGCCGTACATCGGCCGCAAACGTGCCGTCAGATGCGGCAATCAGCACCATGTCATGACAACTCGACAAATTGATAATGACTTGCTTGACGCACTGGTCGAGCGCACGTGTTGATCGCTCGATTTCGCCGAGCAAGGCTGTCTTTTGCTTGTCGCTGATACTCGTGATTGGATCTTCGACAGGGTACAGCGCTGCCGACTCGCTTCTTTTCCAAGCTTGCAAGGCCTTCGTTTCACCCTGCCGTGCGATGGCTCTGGCCGCTCTCGCCGCGTTTTGCAGTGCCGGCAGCATCA
>JADFKA010000318.1 GCA_022565135.1 Pseudomonadota bacterium | reverse complement strand
GTGATTATCAAAGCATCTTCAGCGCCATCGACTCACGAGCGATTGAAGGCGTCGAAGTCTATACGGGCGGTTTCCCTGTGCAATTCGGCGATCGCATGAGCGGCCTCGTATTGATGGAGTCACTTGAATCGCTGCGGCCGAGGCACACCGAAGTTGGTGTCAGCATATTCAATACGTCATTGCTGACGACGGCCAACAGCTCTGATCGGCGCTGGCTGGTTTCTGCACGGCGTGGCAACCTCGATCTCGTCATCGACCCACAATTCGGCAGACCGAGATACTACGACGTCTTTGCTGAATACGAATACGACTTTTCACCGAATGCTTCGGTGTCCTTTAACGCGTTGTATGCAGACGATGCAATCAAGCTCGTGCTTGAATCCGAGCCGGCAGAGCTTGAACAGATTGTAAGCAAGACAAAAAATGCGCAGCTCTGGATTCAACTGAAAAATCGTTGGTCGGACGAGCTCTCGAGCAATCTGGTGCTGGCATCGCTTTCGTTCAGGAATAATCGCTTGGGCATAATGGCCGACATTGGAAAAGTCGTTGGATCGGTTTACGACGACCGCGAAGTCAAACAACACAGTTTGAGGCAGGATTTCACCTGGACGAAATCGGACACACACGTTGTGCAATGGGGAGTGCAGGCGATCTATTCGGATGCGAAGTACGAATACAGAAATAATGCTGAGTATTTCGGGTTACAGGCTTTGTATGAAAATCAACCTGAGACCACGAGTCGTGATCTCGTGGCGTCACCGCATGGTGGAAGTTATGCGCTGTATTTTTCCGATCGCTGGAGGATGACACCGAAGACGGTGATTGAATGGGGGTTGCGATGGGATGACCAGACGTATACAGACCTTGCATCGGATGCGCAGCTGAGCCCGCGGATCAACTTGATGCATGTGCTTGGCCCGCATACGGAATTGCGTTTCAGCTGGGGTCGCTACCACCAGTCTCAGGGCATTAACGAGCTTCAGATCGAGGACGGCATCACCAATTTCTGGCCAGCGCAGCGCGCGGATCACTTGATCGCAGGGTTGCGCCACCTGATACAGGACAGGTATGCGTTGCGCGTGGAATTGTTTCATAAAGAAATGCGCCAGGTGCGGCCGCGATTCGAGAATCTTTTCGATCCTCTCAGCCTGATTCCCGAGTTTCAGCGTGATCGGGTTCGGCTCGACGCGACCAGCGCAAAATCGTTGGGTCTCGAGATCTCGATTGATAATTCCAACGGCCCACTTACCTGGTGGGCGTCATACACACTGTCCAAGGCGACCGACAAAATCGACGGCAAAGATCAGTTGCGTAGTTGGGATCAGCGTCATGCGGTCCAGGGCGGTATTGCGTGGAGTAATGATAAGTGGGATGTCGCTTTTGCGACCAGCATACATTCAGGATGGCCCACGACCGACTTGATGCTAGTTGAAGACGGCATTGATGCGAGCGGTGATCCTGTCTTTGTCGTTATACCCGGCCAGCGTAACGAGCTGCGTCATCAGGCATTTGTCAGCCTGGATTTCCGAATTAGCCGAAAATTCAAACTGCGTCGCGGGTCGCTAATGGCATTTCTTGAAATTTCGAATTTGACCGATCGCAGCAACGAATGTTGTCTGGATTGGGATTTTGAGGAAGATGAAATTACCGGCGAGGACGTATTCGAGCGCGGTGTCGACTACTGGTTGCCATTACTGCCGTCGATTGGCGTTCTGTGGGAATTCTAGAGCCCTGAAACCGCTTTTTTCTCGGCGGCGTACCTACCAGCTGTATGGCGAAATGTGAGTGACGAATGCATCGCGGGAGGCTAGCATGTCACTGCAGCGACGCGCGTGCCCGCGCGTCACGCGAGCTCAATGGAGATTCTATGAGTAGCCCCGCATCCGACAGCGACCGTAAGGCCAGCAACCAGGAGCTTTGGGAGCAGGATAGACGCCATCACGTGCATCCGTTCCACAATTTTGTCAGCTATGACAAGACTGGCTCTCTGATAATGGACAAGGGGCAGGGTGCCTACCTTACGGACATCGACGGTAAAGAGTATTTCGATGCCGTGGGTGGCATGTGGTGCACCAACATTGGTCTCGGGCGCAAGGAGATGGTTGACGCCATCGCCGAACAGGCATCGAAGCTCGCCTACGCCAATCCTTTCACCGACATGTCCAACGAGCCGGCCGCACGGCTCTCGGCAAAGCTTGCCGAGTTGGCGCCAGGAGACCTGAATCACGTGTTCTTTACCTGCGGCGGTTCGACGGCGAATGACAGCGCGTTTCGTCTCATTCAGATGTACCAGGGCGCCCGGGGCAAGCCGGAGA
>JADFKA010000030.1 GCA_022565135.1 Pseudomonadota bacterium | reverse complement strand
GCCCCAGCCGGCTTCGAATGCGCGATTGACGTTGTAAGCCTTGTCAGTCGCCGGCGCCGACGCAAGCCAGAATGGGTTTGGAGTCGTGACGCCGAGAAATTCTGATGTCAGGTCAGCCATTGCAATCACTCCTGGAGATGCAAGTAGCGGCTAATCGAATTGGCTGCAACCTTGCCATCCTGTACCGCTGTTACCGTCAGGGCGTCGCTGCCGTAGATGCAATCGCCGCCGGCCCAGACGTCCGGTAGCGACGTCTTGCGATCATCGCCGACCAGCAACTTGTTGCCTTTTTGTTCGAAGGAATCTGCAGCATCGCCGAAAACATCACTCGCAACTGCCTGGCCAACCGCTTTGAAGACGATATCCGCATTTAATGACCATGTGTCGCCGGTCGATTGAAGTTCACCGTTTGCATCCAGTTCGGTCCGCTCGAATTCAATGCCCGCGACCCGGTCGCTGACCAGCAGCTTGACAGGACGGGCCCAGTGCCGAATGGTCACGCCGCTGGTTTGTGCAAAGTCCTGCTCGTACTGGCTGGCGCCCATTTGCTCGGGGCCACGCCGATACACAATCTCGACAACCTCGGAACCAAGACGTTTGCTTTGTACCGCGATGTCGATTGCCGTCATGCCACCACCGATAACAACCACGTGCCGGCCGACAGGCAGGTCGTCCTTGTTTTCGGATTGGCGCAATTTTGCGATGTAGTCGACCGCGTTCAGAACACCGTCGGCATCTTCGTTGGCAAGTCCGAGTTTGTTGACGCCACCCAGTCCGAAAGCGAGGAACACGGCGTCAAACTCCTTACGTAACGCATCAAGCGTAATGTCGATGCCGAGCGCCGTGTTTGGCCGCACCTCGATTCCACCGATATCAAGGATCCAGCTGACTTCCTGTTGGGCAAAATCGTTTACGGTTTTATAGGCAGCGATGCCGTATTCGTTCAGGCCGCCGAGCTTGCTGTCCCGGTTGAAGACGACAACCTCGTGTCCGAGAATCGCAAGTCGGTGGGCGCATGACAGTCCAGCCGGGCCGCCGCCAACCACGGCAATCTTTCTGCCGGTGTCGGCTGCACGTTTGAAAAGCTTCAGGTTCTGCTCAAAGACCGGATCGGTCGCGTATCGTTGCAGCAATCCGATGTCGACCGGTTTGTCTTCGTGCACATTGCGCACACACGCTTCCTCGCACAGCACCTCGGTCGGACATACACGGGCACACATGCCGCCCATGATGTTTTCGCGTAGAATCGTGTGCGCCGATCCTTTTACATTGTTGCTCCTGATTTTCTGGATGAATCCAGGAATGTCGATGCCGGTAGGGCACGCGGTCGTGCACGGGGCGTCGTAGCAAAAGTAGCAGCGGTCCGCCTCTATCAATGCCTCCGGCCGCGACAATGGGGGATGCATATCACTGAAATTATTGGAAATTTCCTCCGGTGACAGGCGGCCGGTCTGTATGTCAGATTTGCCCATTGATTATCGCTTGACCGCCGATTTTTTCTTCATTGCTGCACGTTTTGGTTTGGCGTCTCGCTTGACCGCGGTCGGTTTCCTAGCCGCCGCCCGTTTTTGCATGGCGTCGTAGTAGGTTGCGAAGGGTGGCCTGTCAACATACTGCCCGGCACCGCGCTCAACATTGAGCTTGCCGTCGGCGAAAACGATTTTCCCCTGACTCAACGTGTGTGATGCCGAGCCTTTGACTTCCATGCCTTCGAAGATGTTGTAGTCGACTTTCTGGTGATGGGTCTTCGCAGATATCGTTTTCGTTGCCTCGGGATCCCAGACGACCAGGTCAGCGTCCGCACCGGCCGAAATACTGCCTTTTCGCGGGAAAATGTTGAATATTTTCGCTGCATTGGTCGACGTCACAGCAACATACTCGTTCATTGTGAGGCGACCAGTGCTGACGCCGTGATGCCAGAGTACTTCCATGCGGTTTTCGATGCCCCCAGTGCCGTTCGGGATCAGGCGGAAGTCATCTTTGCCGGCGGCTTTCTGCGGCGCACAGAAACAACAGTGATCAGTTGCCGTCGTCTGCAGGTTACCGGACTGCAGGCCATGCCAGAGTTCCTTTTGATGATCGGGCGAGCGAAATGGCGGGCTCATTACGTGTGCCGCCGCAAACTCGAAGTCCTCGTTCCGGTACACCGAATCATCGATCAGCAAATGTCCGGCAAGCACCTCACCGTATACTCGCTGACCCTCGTTGCGTGCACGTGTGATTGCTTCCAGTGACTGGCGGCAGGAGTTGTGCACGATGTAAATAGGAACACCCAGGACCTCGGCAATGCGAATGGCGCGATTGGCAGCTTCGCCCTCGACTTCCGGCGGCCGCGACAAGGGGTGACCTTCGGGTCCGGTAATGCCCATGTCATAGATTTTCTGCTGCAGGGTGTAAACGAGATCACCGTTCTCTGCATGACAGGTCACGATGGCACCGAGTTCGATCGCCTTTGAAAAACTGTTAACGAGTATTTCATCGTCAGCCATGATGGCGCCCTTGTACGCCATGAAATGCTTGAAACTATTAACACCACATTCTTTGACCAGCGTCTCCATGTCTGCGCTTACGGTTTCGTCCCACCAGGTAATGGCAACGTGAAACGAGTAGTCGGCGACAGACTTCTGTGCCCATTCACGCCACTGGTTGTAGGCCTCCATGATTCTCTGCTGTGGATTCGGTATGACGAAATCGATGATCATTGTCGTGCCGCCGGCGAGACCTGCTGCAGTGCCGGTCTCGAAATCTTCGCTGGCCACGGTACCCATGAATGGTAGCTGCATATGCGTGTGCGGATCGATGCCACCCGGCATCACATACTGGCCGCCTGCATCGATAACGTCGGCGCCTTTTGGCGCATCGATGTTTGAGTCGACCTCCCGGATCTTGCCGTCAGTGCACAAAACGTCTGCACGCCAGGAGTGTTCAGAGGTTACAACTGTTCCACCTTTAATTAAGACTGCCATCTACTTGCCCTCTGCCAGATCGGAGTATTCGCGGCTGAAGCCGCTCCTACATGCGAAATAATAAATAACGCCGCCCAGGAAGAATCCGGTGAACCAGCCGTAACTGTAAAACCAGTCGTAGAAAACGCCCTCGCCGGTAATGATTGCGCTGATCGTAAGAGTCACAGGGACCAGGAACGCGACAAAGCCCGGTATATGCCATGCCGGATAACCTGCGTTGTCCATGTACAGCGCAAGCAAATCGAAAGACTGCTTCCTGACTACAAAATAGTCGACAATCATGATACCGGCAATCGGCCCCAGGAGACTCGAGTACCCGACCAGCCAGTTTGAATACAGGCTCTCGAGGCTAATGTCAGAATCCAACCAGCCGAGCTTCTTCAAGAGCTCCCAACTCATCAGCAAAATGCCGAGAAATCCTGTTAACAGCACGCCCTTTGTCTGGTTGATGTATTTTGGGGCAATGTTTTGAAAACTGTTGGTGGGTGACACGATGTTGGCGGCAGTATTTGTCGAAATCGTCGCCAGAATAATAATCAGCATCGACAATACGACCCAGACCGTGTTGTCGATCTTGCCGATCAGGTTGATCGGGTCAGAAATCGTCTCGCCAACCAGTTCCAGGGAGGCCGACGTCAGCAAAACGCCCAGCCCGGCGAACAGGAACATTGTTAGCGGTAAGCCGATGATCTGGCCGACGATCTGACTTCGTTGTGAGTTGGCGAAACGGCTGAAATCCGGAATATTAAGTGACAGCGTCGCCCAGAATCCGACCATCGCTGTCAACGCTGCCATCAGGTAGCTGAAGGCCGGCTCTCCTGCTGGCCGCGTCGCGGGGGTTGCAAGGACCTCGCTGAGCGACACTTTCGGCAGCGCCCAGAAGACCAGCGCAATGGCGACAGCGAGTAATAGTGGCGCGGCCAGGGCCTCGAGGTGCTTTATGGATTCCGAGCCCCGGATCACGACGGTTACGTTGGCGATCCAGAAAATAAAAAAGCCGATGACTTCGCCGGTACCGCCGAGCGCTGCCCAGTCGTCGGATATGGCTGAGAACAACAAGTGTATGGCGATGCCGCCGAACAAGGTCTGTACGCCGAACCAGCCGCATGCGACGAGCGCGCGAACCAGGGCAGGTACATTCGAGCCGACGATCCCAAATGACGCGCGCAGGACAACCGGGCACGGAATGCCGTAGCGGGTGCCTGGATAGGCGTTCAGTGTCAGGGGAATCAGTAAGACGATGTTGGCAAAGAATATCGTCCAGAGAGCTTCGGTGACCGACAACCCAAAATAAGCGGTCAGAACACCACCCAGCATATAAGTAGGGACACAAATCGCCATGCCAACCCACAACGATGCGACGTTCCACTGATTCCAGGTCCGCTCCTTTATTCTGGTTGGCGCGATATCGTCGTTATAACGCGGGCTGTCGAGCAGGTCCTGTCCCGGCTCGAGTTCGAAGAACTCGCCAACGGCGTGAACCCGGCTCTGCGCTTCAGGCATCGGTCAGCCTTCGATCAGGTCGTCGTACAATTCGGGGCGTCGGTCGCGGAAAAATTGCCAGGTGTTCCTGACTTCACGAATCAGGTCGAGATCGATCTCGTGCACGAGTAATTCGTCCTCACCGTAACTGGCCTGGGCTTCGATCGTGCCGCGGGGGTTGACGATATAGCTGGAACCGTAGAACTCCCCCATTTCGCCGGCCCAGGGTTCTTCCTTGCCGATTCTGTTGATGGCGCCAATGAATACGCCGTTGGCGACGGCGGCAGCGGGCTGCTCCAGCTCCCAGAGGTGCTTGCTCAGGCCCGCAACGGTTGCGGACGGATTGACGATATATTCTGCCCCGTTTAAAGCCAGCGCACGCCAGCCCTCGGGAAAGTGCCGGTCGTAACAAATATAGACCCCGAGCTTCACGTAGGCAGTATCGAAAACCGGGTAGCCAAGATTGCCGGGTTTGAAGAAAAACTTTTCGTAAAATCCCGGATCGACGTGGGGAATATGGGTCTTGCGGTACTTGCCGAGATAGCTGCCGTCAGCATCGATAACTGCGGCGGTATTGTAATAAACGCCCGGCATCTCCTCTTCATAGATGGGCACGACGATGACCATCTTGTACTTTTTAGCGTATTTCTGCATGAGTTTGACTGTATGACCGTCGGGAATACGCTCCGCAGCGGCATACCATTTGCGATCCTGGCTCGGACAGAAATAGGCTTGCGTAAACACTTCCTGAAAACACAGTACTTGGACGCCTTGTTTTCCGGCGTCTTCGATGTAGGGGATATGAGCGTCGATCATGAGGTCCCGAATCTCGTCGGGATCCATCGACATATCGCCCTTAAATGCCATCTGGATCAATCCGCACTTGAGTTTCGTCATCGGGGCCCTCGCTCGGTAAATCGTATTCTCATTAATTAGATGTATAACATTCTAGCGGTAAGGCCACGACTTATCGATTGATATTGGGTATTCGCGGCTGGAAGCCGCTCCTACATTGCGGACCAACTTGTAGGAGCGGCTTCCAGCCGCGAATGTCAACGGACAGACGTCCAGGACCCGTACATCGGGTTAGGCAACATGTACCATCCGGCGCCCCAGTACGCAGCATGCTCATCTGTCAGTGCGTAACGATTGGCGATTGTGCCGCCGGTCGTGCATGGTGCAACCGGGCGGTGCCGCACACAGGGGATGAAATCTCCCAGGTCATCACCGAATAACATGATGACTCTAAAATCTTCCGCGATGTAATCACGCCTCATCTTTTTCTCTGATCCCCAGTTTGGTCGTTCACCTGCCAGCGAAACATCGGCATCCTCCGCTGGAATACCTGCTTCATTCAAATCCTGAACAGCGATCACCTTTTGCGCACAGGAACCGTCCGCCGTTGCGTCGCAATAACGGTTTGTCAGAAAAAACACGCGCACACCTGACGCCCGTGCCAGTTTTACGAATTCAGGTGCGCCCGGTACCGGTGTTGCCACATGAGAAGCGTTCCAGTCATCGAATTTTTGGGCCGTAAACGGGGGTTCGTGACCGAGCTGAAAATCGACACCGTTAACCAGGGTCTGATCGATATCCATTATTATCGCCGGCGGCAGAATTTCTGTATTGGTCTGGTAAGGAATCGCACTCCACGTCTCATCGGCGATCAAAGCCGGCAACGCCATGGACGCCGCCCGGTACACCTGCGTGGAGATAGCACGGTATTCGGCAGAATCCCCGACCCAGAGGTTTGACTGATCAGGCGCATCGTCAATCTCGTGTTGCGTTGCGCAAGCGCCGATAAGAGTGAATATGCCAAGGTATAGCAGTAGACGTGTCAATATCATCTTTCTTCTTCTTGATTTAATGAAAAAGGGCGGCCCGAAGGCCGCCCTTTACTTTTTCAAATCCCCGATCTAGAAGCCGTACTTCACTCCAAAGCGGATTTCATAGCGAGAGGCATCGCCGATACGCGATTCCGGCGTGCCTTTGGTTACGGTGCGTGGGAAATTGTGCTGATACAGCACACCCCAGTCGTCATTCAACAGGTTGGTCAAATTATCGATGACCAGGAATACTGATGCTCGATGGTTCTCGGCGATACCCGGGAATCCCATTTCCGCACGAAAATCTATCTTGCGCCACCAGGAGCCGTTGACAAAATTCCGCGCTTCGCCCGGTTCCAGAACATTGTCTCTGTCATCCAGGAAGGGCGTGAATCCATAAGGACTAGCCGTACCGTTGAAGGCAAAGCTGTAGGGCCGGCCTGAATTTGCCTGCCCAAACAGGGCAAGCGTCAACGGGAATCGCTGCGCAATGTCGTGCCGCCAGGTGGTGGTGAAGGTGAAGCGATGCTCAATGTTGTAGTTAGACGTAGAGAGAACATCCTCCTGCGGGTCGAAGAAGGCGCGCTCCTGGTAGTTGGAAAACGCCACCGAGCTGGTCATCGGGTTCACGTCTTCGGCATCGTTGAAGGTGTAACCAACGGTGAAGTCGAAACCATTTTCAAAGCTTTTTGCGAGACCAACCGAGATGGAATAGGCCTCCGCCGTCTGGTTGCTATTAGTCAACGCGAAGCTTGGCTCACGCACGCTGTCGTACTCCGGATAGCCGTCAGGATTCGTACCGATCTGATCGATATCGCCGTGCAAAACCATTGCCATGTCTTCTCCCCGCGTGTACAGGAAGTCGGCGCTGAAAACATATTCCGCAGGAAATACGTGGGTGAGGCCGAGAGCAAATTTCCACTCCTTGGGCAGATCAAAAGCCGGATCCAGGTAATTGATTTCGTTGTTGTCTCCCGTGCCCGCAGCTATGTCAGCATGCAACTCGGAGGGAATGCCGTATCCCGCTCCGGCACCCGATGGAGCGTCTGCTTCCACATCCTCATACACTACGTCGGCATCAAAGAGTGAGCGCTGCACTTCGGGAGTTCCACAATCAGCCCCCGGGGCCAAACGGTCAAACCTATCGATATAGCACCAGCGACGACCTCGCGTTCCGAATTGCAGCACGTTGTTGGCGGAATAGTTGTTTGACAGCCATACATTCGGGTTGCCCCCGGAATAGAGACCGATGCCACCGCGAATCGTGGTCGCGTCCGACATGTCAAAAGTGAAGCCCAGGCGTGGCAGCAACAGACCCTCACCATCCACGGTCTGGTTATTGGAGAACCCGTAGTCGGCCAGGAAGTCCGAGTTCTCGGCAGGAGCGTCACTCGTCGTGAACCAGTCATAACGCAGACCGGCAACGATTGACAAGCGGTCCGTAAGATCGAATTCGTCCTGAATATAGACCGTGTTGAGGTCATAACCCCAGACCGGAGCCGCGTCTGCCGGGTTCTGCGAAGGGGCATTGTTGTAATAGATTGCTTTTGCAAGCCCGTTGCGGAAATCGTCGATGCCGTCAAAGCGGATTTCGGTTTCCGTGTGCTGCACGAACAAATTGAAGACTTCCAGCGTTTCTAATTCGTAGCCGAAGGTCAGGCTATGGACATCGAAGTCATACATGCCCTTTAAAACGATAGTCGAGACATCGTACTTTAACTTGTTCGACTGCCGGCTATCGTCTCCACCGAGATAGACATCAACATCGCCCATTCCGGGCCTACCGTTCAGTTCGACCCTGATCTCACCGAAGTCCGTTCCGCCAACGGAAATCTGGCGGTTGTCGATTTCCAGGTAGGAAAGCCGTACCTCGGTCGAGAAGTTGTCGGTCCAGTCAGAATAGAGGGTACCGACATAGGAATTCAGCTCCGCGCCGCGCTCGTAAAGGTGATTGGAGAATTCAAACTCATTCTGGGCGTCGTCTGACTCGGTAAAGTTCTCACCATCGTTGTACATGTATGTGAAGGCCAGGCGATGGTCTTCGGCTATATTCCAATCCAGCTTAAGCAAAAACTTTTCGTCTTCATGTTCCAGGCTGGAGGGAATTGCGCCAGGATCATACAGATAGATAGAATTCGCAATTTGTACTATTTCATCCAGTTCGGCCTAGCTGACAAGGACTTCGTTTACGGCGCCAGAACCGATAGGTCCACGGTCGAACAGGTTGGCCCCTTCGAGTTTTTCATACGCGAAGAAGAAAAACAGCTTGTCCTGGATGATGGGTCCACCGAAGGAAATGCCATAGCGATTTTCATCGAAGGAGCCACTCTGGACTCTTTCGCCCTCCAGTTTGTCGCCGCGCAGACTGTCACTTGTGTAGTCGTAAAACGCAGACCCGAAAAACGTATTCCTGCCGGATTTGGTCACTGCGTTAATGTTACAGGCGGAAAAGCCACCGTATTCCACGTCGAAAGGTGCCAGTTCAACTGAGACCTGGTTGATGGCGTCGTAGGAAAACGGCATGCGTTCCGTAGGGTAGCCATTCGCGTTCAGGCCGAACGAATCCTGCACGCGAACGCCGTCAACTGTCAGGCTGTTAAACCTGTTACTTTTCCCTACACATTGTATCCCGTTGCGGTCGCCGCGTGACTCATCAACATAAATTCTTGAGTCCACGCGGATCACATCAGTGATGTTTCTGTTAATTGCGGGCAAGGACTGGAGTTGGGTCAAACCAAATGTGGCGTTGGGACCGATGGCAATACTAGTACCGGCAAACACGGCAGAAGCGGTAACTATAATCTCCTCGATCGCGCCTTCTTCCAGCGTGATATTGAAGATAGCTACTTCAGATAAATTCGTATACACGTCCGTGACCAGGGCTTGTTTGTACGCGCTTGATGTGACCGTGATCGTGAACGGACCACCGATGGCAAGGCCGCGCACGTTAAATGTCCCGTCTTCGCTGGTGGTGGTCGTACGTGTGGCACTGGTCCGCGTGTCCGTAACGGTGACCGTCGCGCCTGCGGTAGGCTGACCGTCAGGCGTCGACACGCTGCCGCGCACAGAACTTGAAGTTTGCTGTGCGCCAGCGGTCAATGGAATTGCCAGCATCACGACGCAAAGCCCTGCAAGCAGATTGAATTTCGAAAGGAAGTGACTGATTTTGTTATTCATGTGAGCCCCCGTGTTGAAATCGAGCGGAATCAGAAGGCCGGAATGTGACGATTTGATTTCGCTCTGGAAGAATTGCGGAAAATCTGCCGGGACTGGGCGAGGCGAGAAAATCCGTCTCTCGTTGTGTTGTTGCGAATCTAACGCAGTCTATATCGGTCCGCAATAAGGGTTTCTGGCAAGATTCCCGGTACTTATGCAGTTCTACCAGGATAAACTGTGACGTCCGCGTCAATTTCACATTGTGAGCCTATCGTAAGGCCTTGTTTCTATTGCAAGTGTGTGGTGGCGCCGATTGGGCGGTGGTCAGAGAAGCGCTACTAACGGGGAGGACCTGACGACCTGCCTAGATCGCCATTGCCGCCGGCTTGCGCTCACCACGCTTGTTGTGCGCGCACAACATTTTTGAGCAACTGCCCAAAGAATCATGGGGATAAAAAAAGCCCGGCCTCGCGGCCGGGCCTTTTCATTCTTTCCTTAGTGCTTTGTCACAGGGAGCCGAAGTTGACGCGGAACGTTGCGCCCCAGATTCGGCGATCATTGACGAAGCCGGTATTGTTATTGAAGTCGATCACGCCCTTCAGGTTTTCCTCATCCGTGATATTGCGTCCGAACACCGCAACATTCCAGCGGCCACTTGCAGGGGCAAAGCTAGCACGTACGCCGAGTTCATGAGTGCCATCGCTGTTGTACTCGAGGGTGTCGTAGATCGTAAAATGCATGTCACTCTGATACATCCAGTCCGCCGCAAGGTAGACCTCGCCAGCGTTCAGCGGGATCGTATACTGTGCTCGCAGGTTCGTAGTCCACTCCGGAGCATTGGGTAATGAGTTACCGTCGACAAAAGCGCGTTCGTCGTCGGGAAAAGTACCGACTGTTGGATCTAGCGGAGTACATGCTTGTTCGAAAGTCGCATTAAAGGCCCCGCATGTAGCTATGCGAAGATTGGGATCGTCGATCTCAGTATCGTTATAACCGACGCCAAGCTCTACAAGAAAATTGTCCGTCAATAACGCTTCGATATCGAGATCGAAACCCAATCCATTGGTTTTGTCCGCGTTGATGAGTTGAAGATTGTTGCCCGTACCGCCGACTGCCGTGATCTGCTGATCATCAACTTGATACGCAAACACAGCACCGTTGATGCGTAAACGATTATTGTTCAAATTGGATTTGAAGCCGATTTCAGCTGACGTGATGGTCTCTGAGCTCGCAGTCGAGACACCGGCATCACCGACACCGAACGCAAGATCCCGGCCCTGAATTGAAGGTCCCCGGAACCCGCTCGCGACGCGACCGTACCAGTTGATGTTGTCGCTTGCCGCGTAAATCAGGCTGACATCCCAGCTCACCTCGTCGTCCTGTACACTGACCGGCGAAAAGCTGAAAAATCCCGTGTTGGTCGGCGGATCGGTCAGATCCTTCTCGTCGTCGGTATAGCGCACGCCTGCAGTCAGGTTCCAGGCGTCGGTCATGTCATAGCTGAACTGGCCGAATACCGCCCAGGCGGTACTTTCGTGCCGCCGCGTGGTCGCCGGAACGAAGAACGGGTTGGTCTCAATCTCATATTCGTCGTCGAAATAGAATAAACCGGCCTGCCAGAACAGGCTGTCGCTGGCATTCGAGGACAGTCGCAGCTCCTGCGTGAACTGTTCGAGATCATTGATGCCGTCCTGCGTTAGCGACGCGAATAAAATGAAGCCCGGCCCGCCGAAGTTGCCGCCATCGATATCGCCCAGGCTGCGATTGTCCGCAGTCTCAAAAGCAGTAATCGATGTTAGCGTAAGGCTACTGTTGAGGTCCCAGTCGATCTTGACAGAGCCACCGACCTGTTCCGCTACCTGTGGATTGTTGTTTCCTTCATCGAAAGCGACCACGTCTCGGTCAAAGTTTGAATTCAGTGAACTGCTGCCCTTCGTCAGCACATCGGCACGGAATATTTCCGCGGTGCCTTCGTAGTCGCGCCAGTGGATACGCACCAGCGCGCGGAACGAGTCGCTCGGCGCGAACAGCAACTGACCACGCAGGGCAAGGTCCTCGTTGGCACCCATCGCATCATTCTCGCCGGTAAAGCTGTTATCGATCCAGTCGCCACTATTCAGGCTGAAAATCGAGATG
>JADFKA010000317.1 GCA_022565135.1 Pseudomonadota bacterium | reverse complement strand
TGCCGTGGCGCTCTTGCTGGTGATCGAGGGTATGTTGCCCTTTGTCCGGCCCGATCGTTATAAGCAACTGGTGGCGCAAATTGTCCAGCTCAGTAACCATCAGCTGCGCATGTTCGGTTTGGCCGCAATGATCGCCGGTCTGCTGTTGCTGTTCATTGTCCGAAGCTAATTTGCGAAATAATCATGGGTAGAAACGTCGTTGTCATCGGCACCCAATGGGGTGACGAAGGCAAGGGAAAAATTGTGGACTTACTCACGGATCGAGCGGCGGCCGTCGTGCGTTTCCAGGGAGGCCATAATGCAGGTCACACACTCGTTATCGGCGGCGAGAAAACCATATTGCACTTGATACCCTCGGGCATCTTGCGTGAAGGTGTTCGCTGCCTGATCGGTAATGGTGTCGTGGTGTCGCCGGCGGCTCTGGTCGAGGAAGCCAATGGGCTGATCGAGAAAAGCGTGCCCGTATTCGAACGCCTCAACATCAGCCCGGGATGCCCGCTCATCCTGCCGTCGCATGCTGCACTGGATCTGGCGCGGGAAAAGGCACGCGGTGCGGATGCCATCGGCACGACAGGACGTGGCATCGGACCGGCGTACGAGGATACCGTAGCGCGTCGAGCTCTCAAAATATCGGATTTAATCGTCCACGAAAAATTCGCCACCAAACTCGGTGAGCTACTCGACTATCACAACTTTCTTCTGCAAAATTACTATCACGCCGCAACGGTTGATTTGCAGAAGACGCTTGACAATGTGCTGCAGGCTGCCGAACTTGTCGTGCCGATTATTGCTGACGTCACGCAAATTCTTCAGGACCTGACCGATTCGGGCGAAAGTATTCTGTTTGAAGGGGCGCAGGGGACGTTTCTGGACATTGACCACGGCACGTATCCATTCGTTACATCGTCGAACACCGTCGCGGCAGCTGCCAGTACCGGTACGGGAATCGGCCCGCGCAGCCTCGACTACATTCTCGGTATCGTCAAAGCTTATACGACGCGTGTCGGTGCCGGACCTTTCCCAACCGAACTGTTTGACGAGCGGGGCGAGCATCTGGCCCGTGTCGGTGACGAATTCGGGGCGACAACAGGTAGGCCACGGCGCTGCGGCTGGCTCGACGCGGTTGCTTTGCGCCGCGCGATCGTCAACAGCAGTATTTCGGGACTGTGTGTGACCAAACTCGATGTACTTGACGAGCTCGAGACGATTCGGATTTGCGTCGGCTATCAGATAGATGGCGAGTCAATACCGGGAGTGCCTGTGGTCGTTGATCGTTTCGCGGAGTGCGTGCCAGTCTACGAGGATATGCCGGGTTGGCAGGCATCGACACTCGGTATAACACGATACGAGGACATGCCGACCAAAGCGCGTGATTATCTGGCGCGGATCGAGGAGCTTGCGGGCGTACCTGTCGCCATCGTCTCAACCGGACCGGGTCGCGAGCAGACGCTGATCAGGCAGCATCCTTTCGAGTAATCCTGCCTGCTCACGCGAGGTGCGTGATTGCACCAGGAAAACGAATGTGACAAGCCGCAATCTGGTGTTCCGCGCTGGTCCTGGTGCTTTCGAGTCCATCCGCCGGCATGGGTTTGCCATTGAGCGCATAGGAACGATCGCTGGTGCATCCGGCGGTGCGAAGTGGCTTGTCCTGAGCCAGATAGACCGGGCTATCTTGACGAATATCGTGCCCAAACTACGCGGTCCCGTGCACCTGATCGGTTCGTCGATAGGCTCCTGGCGATTGGCCTGTTATGCACAGTCTGATCCGCTTGCGGCTATTACTCGATTCGAGGACGCGTACATCGGGCAGAGCTTCAGCCGCAAACCCGGCATTGATGAAATTACCGATAAGAGCCGCGAAATCGTGCGCATTCTGCTCGCTGACGATGCCGCCAGCGAAATTCTCGCGCACCGGGTCTTTCGGACCCACATCATGACGGCACGGGCTCGCCATCTGGCAGCTTCGGAGCATCGATTCTCATTGGCTGCGAGCCTGATCGCTGCCGCATCGCTGAACGTCATCAGTCGTCGTACGCTGGCACTTTTTTACGAGCGTGCCTTGTTTTTCGATGCTCGAGAATTGCCACCGTGGTTCTCGGTCAAAGAATTTTCGATGCAGAAGATTCAGCTGCATGCTGACAATCTTGAGGACGTGATTGTCGCCACCGGATCGATTCCTCTGGTGCTGCACGGGGTACGAAACATTGCCGGTGCAAGTCACGGCGTTTATCGTGACGGTGGGATTATCGATTATCATTTGGATCTGCCGCACAGCGAAGCCGACAGGCTGACGTTGTACCCGCACTTTTTTGATCGCATTATTCCCGGCTGGTT
>JADFKA010000316.1 GCA_022565135.1 Pseudomonadota bacterium | reverse complement strand
TCCGGGTGCCGAGCTGTCCCACACCTCGAAACGCTCGCTACGGGGCTTCAGGAGCTTTACAGCGCGATCTGTCAGTCTTTTCTTGGCCATCTGCTACCCAGGCTTCATATGGGTAGCATATTACGCCGACTGTGGGCGACCTGCAACGACCCTTATCGGCAGATATTCCCTATGTTTTAAGGGTTTTTTCAATGATTTGGAAGCTGAAAGCCTTATGGCATTTAGGGTTAGCATCTGATTACAAATCAGTTGCTCTACCAACTGAGCTATGCCGGCTGCGTGTGTGCGGATGCGCGCGTATCGCCTAGCTTGACTGCGGACAGGTCGCGGCATCACGGAGCAGGACCTTTTCCTCGCCGTATTTCTCAATCATCGCGCCGGCACCTTTACCCGGCGGCAGAGCGATGTCAATGAAGAATATCGTACCTTCCCGTGTTCTCGGCACAATATCAGCACGGAGATTGAGCGACTTCGCCTGCAACTCGACTTTCTCTGCCCGCTCCAGGTTGCCGAACAAACCCAGAGAAATATTCAATCCGTTGTCATCGGTCGCTACCAGGTAAGCATCTGCCAGTCCACCTTCCTTGAGTTTCTCAAGCATGTTGTTGCCTGTGGCGCGGTCCGCAATATTGCGAATTTGCACCCAGTGGCCGATGAAGATCTGTCCATGCGCAGAACGTAAGCTGGTGCGCATGCCCTCGCCGGCATACTGGATCAACGCCGCATCGGCATCCGCATTCGCCTTGAATGGCCCAATGGTCACACAGGACCGGCCCACAACGGCCGCAAGATCGGATGGCTCACCAGACCCGAGTACTGCACCAACGCTCGCGGCGGCCACCGCATCCCGGTTCGGCGAAACAGCGAGTGGCGGTCCAAGTTCGGATTCCTCTACGATTGCAATGCCGGGCTCGTCAGGATCCTTGTCGAACATTCCCCACACAAAATAGAGAATATTCGCGAGCAACAGCAGCAAGAGCAGATTTTTCATTGATGACAGTCCAAAATTCGAGCCAGACCCTGCAAAACCAAGTGTGGACGATGCAGCGGCCCATCATCGAGCGACTTAAGGATGCGTGAGGCATCACCACCGGTCAAGATGATCGTCGGCCTGATGCGGCTTTCCTGTAATGCCCGGGTGGCTCGTTCGATCGCTCCAACGACTGCATTGGTTGTGCCCTGTTCTACGGCTCGCGTCGTACTGCTTGCGAACATATTCAGGCCACGCCCCTGCACCGCAGATCTCAATCGTACCTTGGGTATGTCACTTGTCTGCGATGACAGCGCGGCCGCCATCATCGCAACTCCTGGCAGAATCTGGCCACCAAGGTGCTGCCCCTTGCCATTCAATGCATCGATCGTTACGGCAGTCCCTACGTCAACTATGACACAAGCGGCCCCTAATTCGGCCCACGCTCCGATCATCGCGACCCAGCGGTCTACGCCCATATGACGTGGTTGGCGATAGCTGTTCACGACCCCGCAGGCTTGTTTCTCGGATCGGGCGAAACGCATATCACAGCCGCAGTGCATGCCTACAAATCCCGATAAACGCGTCGCAATACTCGATCCCGCAACATTGCTGGCAATAACGGTATCGACTTGCCTGGGCAGCCTGGAGGTCAACGCTGATAGTCCCTGTTCGCGAATCGTATCCTGGGTGATGTGTCCGGTGCGCCGGATCGCGCCATCAGAGAGCACGCCCCACTTGAGTCGAGAGTTGCCGATGTCCAGCAGCAATGCGCTCAACGCCCGCACTCTGTAATACTCGCCATGACAATTGATCCCGACAATACCCGCACTTTTTCATCCCCGGTATCCACGAACAAAGCACCGTCTGCGTCGACGCCTGCGGCAATACCTGTGATTCGCCGATTCTGCATGTCAACCGTTATCTCCCTGCCATGCAACCAATCATGGCGCCGCCATTCGTCTGCGAAGCCTGCAAAGCCCTGCTCCTCAAACCTGGCCATCGTCGCATACAACGTTTCGATAATTGCAGCGGCGATGACTTCTCTGCAGGGAGGCTCGGCCGTGATGCTCTTGAGGTCAACGGCGCGCAATGCCCAGTCAGATTCGACAGCAAAATCCGGCCGCTCCGGAAGATCGATATTCAATCCGATACCCACTACGGCCGTTACACCATCACCTTTTCGCGGCTGAATTTCGGTCAACAAGCCGCCAAGTTTGCCGTCGAGCGCAACGAGGTCATTGGGCCACTTCAAACTGACACCGTCGATTTGTAGTTGTGCCATCGCGCCGACAACGCCGAGACCGAGCGCAAGCGTTAGCCCAGGCAATTGCTCGGGACGCTTGGCAAACGTATACGCAAGAGACAAACAGAGTC
>JADFKA010000315.1 GCA_022565135.1 Pseudomonadota bacterium | reverse complement strand
GGGTCACGTTGAGCAATGCTGCCCATGCCGTCTGACCTGATAAGCGTACCGAGGTCTTTAGTGCCCGTTAGAATGAAACGCAACGCGAATCTTCCCTGCACCGAAATACCTGCAAGCGCATTTAATATACGCAGTGTGCTCGGGTACATACAATCAACGTTGTCGATGATCAGCACCGGGGGCTGCCATGAGCGCGTCTGCGCAATAGCAAACTGGTGGAGTGTTTTGAGCAATTCTTCGTCGGCTTCGGCGCTGGACTCGAAGCCAAATTGACACAGTATTCTCGTCAACAGGCCGCGTGGCTTGAGGTGCATACCGTCGATGAATGCAATCTCAGTGTCGCTGGACAATTGCAGGGCCAACTCGCGCACCGTGGTGGTTTTGCCAGAGCCTGCCGGTCCCTGCAGAAGACCGATGCCATCGGGATTGCGCAGCGCCGACTGCAGGAATGCCAACCCATCGTGATGCGACAGGTACTTGATCGTGATCAGCGATCCGGCGTCCTCCGCAAACGCCTGATTGCCCAGTAAGGAGTGATTTGCTTGCATCTGAATGCGATCGGAAAGTGCCAGTTATTAGTATTATTCCTTTAATACACGCTGTAGCGAGCGCAAGATTCCATAATATGGTCATTCGGCGATGCACTTTGTCGTGTATTGCCGAATGAGCTCACCGTCAACAGGGCCTCGACCATGCCAGCGTGTGAATGTGGCTGATCTTTTCGGGTAGCTGCAGGCGGTAAAACTGGCGCAGTTCGGCAAGGGCAAGCCCGTCGTCATCGATCAGCTGTGGTTGCAACCCGTGGCAAAATCGCGCGGCATAGCTATTGGCCGATCGATATCGCTGTAGCTGTTCGCCATTGAGATCGCCGTGAAAACTGACGTTGTCGAACAACCAACCGTGCAAACCCCTTACCAGGGCATTATCGGTTTGGCCCAGTGCGATCAACATCGTACTGACATACTTATCTATCTCGCCTTGCAATTCGAGTTCAAGCAGCGAGACGGTGCGTTTCTGCGTGGCTTTCCAGACAATGCAATTGAAGTGGCTGATGCCCTCGAGAACCTTCCACAGGTCATCGAGTAATTCGGTGCGCAGACAGTCCAGCGGCCTGGCAGATTCAAGGCGCTCGAGCATTTCGCCGTCGAGAAACAGCGACAGGGCCAGGCCATCATTGTCTTCTGACAGGAGCAGCGTCTCGTGCGTGTTGCTGAGCATGGCATCCTGGCCGATGAACTTTGCCAGCGCCGGATCCGTGATCAGGTAATCCCGGACGTCACAAGCGCGATCCACCTGGTAGATGTCGCTCAGTTGACGTTGCAGTTCGGCGAGCATTTCAGTGGCGCAGTCTCTTGGCAGCCGAGATCGGCACAACGCCCTGCTGACGCAGCAGGATTGCGGCTCTCCGGCTACCGGTCTTCAGCCAGATTTCATAGGTCCGCAGCAGGTCGACGTCGGATTCTTTGCGCGCCCCATCGCGTACCTCGTTGAGCACGTCGATCAGCATCTGAAAATTACTGGCCAGCTCCTTGTAAATGTCGGCAAATGCATTGCCTCGGAAGGTGCCACGAACTTCATCGGACAACGACCCGTAAGCGTTTTCACCCATGTGAATGTAGTAGTCGACGTCGACTGCTTTGTTCGCCAGGCTTTCGATGAAGAATCCCGATACGAACAATGCAACATCGCCAATGCGTTGCAGGTATTGCGATCGTTGTTCGACGTTCGGCGCATCAGCTGCGTCCGCAAGCATCAGCGCAAGAGGCTTGACACCGTAGGAATCGCCGTCGTCTTCATAGAATTCTTCAGACCGCGAATACAGGGTAAGAAGATTGACAACGTAATGGGCCGCATGCGGATCCAGATCGACGCCTTGCTTCGCGATTACGTCATCAATTGACGTACGAAAATAGTCACGAAGATTATGCACCGGCATTACGCGATCATGATTCAATCGATTACCCATATCGTTAATTCCTCGTCTTACTTTGTATATCGCAATTTGACAGTAAATCGTGTGACGAGGTTCACGATCTGCCTACGGATGCCACATTGAGTGGCTCCCGCAAGCTGGGTTTCAGAGGCTTATTTTGACCGGGCGGATCCTGTTTCTGAGATCCATGCCGTTATCGCATCTGCCAGCATCGGCAGAGTGACTTCGCCATTTTCGAGTACGCGACTATGGAACTGGCGTATGTCGAAGTCTTCACCGAGGGTTTGCTCGGCCAGTGTCCGCAGTCGCTGGATTTCGAGCATACCCAGCATGTAGGCGTTGGCCTGTCCAGGCCAGGAGATGTAACGATTAATTTCAATTTCGATTTCGACCGGTGCCCATGCGGTATTGGACCGC
>JADFKA010000314.1 GCA_022565135.1 Pseudomonadota bacterium | reverse complement strand
TTATCCCACTCGCAACTCGTCGCAGCCGATTGAATCGTAATGCCGCGCTCCTGTTCCTGCTCCATGAAGTCAGTTGTAGCCTCACCGTCATGGACTTCACCGGTCTTATGAATCTTGCCTGTGAGCTTGAGAATGCGTTCGGTTGTTGTTGTCTTACCCGCATCCACGTGGGCAAATATACCGATATTTCTGTAGGTGCTAAGGTCTACCATGTTTGTAACTCTATTGTCGTTTGTTCCTGACTACCACTGTGCCTGATAATCATGTGGCGTTGCTCCCGAGGTGTCACAACAGCGATGCCGGCAGTCAACAGAAGTGGGTGCAACCCATCCATGCCGGTCCTGAGATGCCTTCGAATTTGCCCAAAAACGCCGCAAAGCCAAGTCGGACGGGCCATCGGGCGCGGATAATAGCAGCGCGAAGGCGCCTAAACCAGCGAATTTTCGGCAAATATTGCCAACACCGAGACATGGGGGCAGGGCGTCTGCGGAACAAGGGTCTATCGCACAGTTTTATCCTGGGACAGTTTACTAATTAGCTGAATCTGGTCCCCAAATTCTGCTAATTAGTAAACTGTCCCAAAACTAGCGTCGCAGTATTGCCCACCAGCGGGCAATGTTGAGCAAACTCATCAGCGATGCGGCGACGTAGGTCAGCGCGGCTGCCCTGAGCAGGCGCCTGGCGTGCGGGCGGTCGACGGACTTGAGAATGTCATACCTGTCGAGCATTGGCAGTGCGCGCGCGAAACTGGCATCGAATTCGGTGGGCAAGGTCACGAAATGCACCAGCGTCGACGATGCCAACGTGAGGAATCCGGCTCCAAACATCACAACGCCGAGCGCGGGAATCCGCGTCAGAGCACCGATAAATGGCGACACCAGAAGTGCGCCGGCGCCCAGTCGTTCAATTTTTCGACTCGCGCGCACCAGTTTGCTGCGCATCCGCAGCGGTGTGTAACCCTGTTGATCCTGAAGCGCGTGTCCGACCTCGTGAGCGGCAACGGTAATGGCAGTTAGCGAGCGGCCATCGAAATTGCCGGGTGTGAGTCTGACGGCCTTCGCTTCAGGATCGTAGTGATCACCGTCGGGAGAGGCTTCCACAACTACGGCATGCAATCCATTCTTGTCGAGAAGGTGACGTGCAAGCTGCGCTCCAGTACCCGAATAACGATCGTCCGGCTTGCTGTAGCGTTTGAGCACATATTGAACCCAGAGCCCGGGCCCGAAGACAGCGGCGACGATAACAAGCAAGATGACAAGGATCGGCATAGTGCAATCGTATCCTGCTTTGGTGGTGATGCGCACGCACGGACACGACAGCGGCGCGGCAATCAGCCTATAAATCGAGTATCGTCGGTGGCTCAGTCAGCTGCACGAGATTTGTGATTGTGACATCAGATCAGGCACTGCTTTTCGGTCTCCTGTTCTTTGTCTTCGTCTTTCTGATCTGGGGTCGGTGGCGCTACGACCTCGTCGCGTTCGTCGCTTTGCTCGTCGCGCTGCTGACAGGCCTGGTACCCAAAGATCAGGCTTTTGCGGGATTCGGCCATCCCGCCACGGTCATTATTGCGCTCGTTCTCATAATCAGTCGCGGATTGTCGAATTCAGGCGTGATTGAATTGCTCGCGCGATACGTTGTTTCCGCAAGTCGGCGACTTGCGTCGCACATCGCCATCATGTCTGGGCTCGCCGCCGCGCTGTCCGCAGTTATGAACAACGTCGCAGCGCTCGCATTGCTCATGCCTGTTGATCTGCAGGCGGCGAAAAAGAGCGGTCGCAGCCCGTCCTTGTCACTGATGCCCTTGTCATTTGCATCGATACTGGGGGGCATGATCACGTTGATCGGTACGCCACCGAATATTGTCATAGCTGAATTTCGCGGCGACGTGCTCGGCGAGCCATACAAGATGTTTGACTTCGCGCCGGTTGGATTGGCGTGCGCGGCCGTCGGTGTTGCCTACGTAGCCCTGATTGGCTGGCGATTGTTGCCAGTTGATCGGCGTTCGGCGGACGCGCCTCAGGAGCTCTTTGATCTTGCAGATTACATTACCGAGGTCCGGGTGCCCGAAGGATCACGCATTATTGGTCGCAAAGTCCGCGACCTCGATCAACTGGCGGACAAGAGCGGTGTCGAAATTGTCGGCCTTAGCCGGGGCGGGCGCCGGCTCCCGGGCGTTGCTCGAATCGCCGAGATCAAAGCGGGCGACGTACTCGTTATCGAGGCCAGTCCGGATAGCCTGGAAGAGGCTCTGGGGACGCTCGAACTTGAGTACATTGGCAGAGGCGCAGTGCAGCTCGAGGCCGATGACCTGATGCTCAACGAAGTCGTTGTCCAGGAATCGTCGCAATTGG
>JADFKA010000029.1:3554-11662 GCA_022565135.1 Pseudomonadota bacterium | reverse complement strand
TCGCATCGTCTTTGAGGGCAGTCTCGACTGCCCGTCGTTCCCGATCCCCGAGGCCGTCGTTGTAGTAATAAAGTATCAGTGTGTCGTCATTCATAGTGACTCGCTTTGCAGGCTGACCATGCGTACGCGCAATTTTCGTACCGCGCGGAATATGGCCTGTTTGACTGTGCCAACGTTAGTGTCCAGTTCGTCCGCAATTTCTCGCAATCGCCATTGTTCGAGGTGCTTGAGAACAAAGCAGACGCGTTCTACTTCACTTAGATGTTTCAGTGCTGCAGAAAGGCTGCTACTCAGCTCGGCATCGGCGTGCGCGCGGTCCGGTAGATTCGTGTTGTCCTCTATTTCGGTTTCCAGGGGCTCGAAGACACCGGGCCGATTCTTACGGAGCAGTTGCAATGCTGCGTTGATGGCAATTCGGTGAATCCAGGTATCGAGCCGCGCAGCACTGTCGAACTGATGACGTTTGTTCCAGGCATTCAAAAGGGCGTCCTGCACGGCATCCTCTGCCAGGTCCCGGTTGCGTGTAATTTTCAGGCACGTGGAAAACCAGCGATCGGACCAATTTCCGATCGCTTCATGAAACTCTGCCTGGGTGGGCGCACCCTGAATTTCTAGAACTGCCACCATCCCATATTTGATGCGTCACGCTGGATTTTGGTTAGCCTGGCGCAGGCTAAAACGTCAGTGAGAACTTTGCGCCGCCGCCGTCATTCGCCATAACCCGGATAAAGCCGCCATGGGCGGTCATCACCTGGCGCGCGAGCGCCAGGCCCACGCCGGAGCCGCCTTCCTTGGTCGTGAAAAAGGGTACAAAAATCTTGCTGGCGATGTCGTTGGCAACGCCGGGGCCGTTGTCTGAGACTTCAATGACAATGTTGCCGCGGCGGTTGAGGCTAGCCCGTAGATCGATCTTTGCCTCGCTCACCTCAAGCGTCGCGTGCCAGGCGTTGCGCAGCAGGTTGAGCAGTACGGGCTCCAGGAGGTCGCGATCCGCGAATACGTCGAGACCGGCCGGATCGACTTGCTGCGTCAGTGCAATCCTTCTGTCGGGCCACTCTGCTGCTGCAAGCCTCGCGACGGACTCAAACAATTCTGCAACCAGAACGCGCTTCTTCTCGGGTGGTGCGAGGCGTGTGAGTTGGCGGTAGCTGTCGACGAATTGCATCAGGCTGTCGGAGCGACGCGCGACGGTACTGATCGCATCGCGCAGGTCAGCAAGGTCCGCGGCGATCGGCGAGTCCGAAGCAGTCTTGTCGATGACATCGTCAATCACATCGGATGCCGTCGTGGCCAGCGATGTCACTGGTGTCATCGAATTCATGATCTCATGTGTCAACACGCGCACGATATCCTGCCACGCCTGAGCTTGCGTCAGGTCCAGCTCGGTCTGAATATCCTGCAGCGATATCAGGCGGTCGCTCATACCGGCGACAAAAACCTCGGTCGTTGCGAGCGTTAGCTGGTACTCGATGCCTTCGACCGAAAACGTCACCAGTTCGCGATTGCCCGGTACGGCCGCGGCTAATGCATCGTGAAAACCGAGGCCAAACTGTCGCAGGTCTTTGAGCCGGGTAACGTGCGCGGCACCGAACAAACGGCGCGCAGCATTGTTCTGCAATGAAATCGATTGATCACCGTGCAAAGTCAGCAATGGCACCGGGATATGTTCTATCAGCGCCCGAAGTTGCCTGACCTCGATTTCCTGGTCTTCGCGTTCGCCGCGAACGTTGGCAAGGATGTCGGTGAACGCTGCGCCGAGTTCGTCAAAACCGGTGCCAACGTCGCCAAAGCTGAACCGTTGCGAGAAGTCGGCATGTCGTGCGGCATCGAGAAACCGGGCAATCTCCCGATTTGTACGACTGATAAACCACCACAACTCCGCCGAGAACATAAGCAGCGTTGCTGCCGATAAAATCGTCACGCTGTAGTAACCCGGGCGGAGTACCAGCCACACGGTTACCGTAATCGAAAGCCCAACCAGCATTACCCGGAACGCGAGAAGCATTGTAAATCGCTTAAAGATCATGTTTTTCCATGCGGCGATACAGCGACGCACGCGTCAGGCCCAGCTCATTCGCCGCGCGCGAAATATTGAAGCCGTGCTTGCGAAGTGCCGCAGCGATAGTCTCTTTCTCCACCTGATCGAGGTTGAGCGCTTCCGGTTCTTGATCAGCGATCGGCACGGCTGCGCCGTGAACAAGCTGCAGATCGTCCGGCTCCAACACATCACCCTGCGCAAGGATGACCGCGCGTTCAACAGCATGCCGTAGCGCTCGCACATTGCCAGGCCACGGATACGCTACCAATGCGGCTGTCGCAGCAGTTGAAAATGTCTTCGCCGCAGCACCATATTTGCGCGAGTAAATCGCGAGATAATGCAGAGCAATCGGCATTATGTCGTCGCGGCGGTCGCGTAACGGCGGGACGGTGATTTCGACCGTGTTCAGGCGATACAGTAAGTCGGGACGGAAATGGTCCTTGTCACGAAGCGTCGGTAAGGCGATGTTGGTGGCCGCAATTACACGCACATCTATAAAGTATGATTTGTCCGATCCGACTGGTGTTACTTTGCGCTCATCGAGTACGCGCAGCAACTTCGCTTGCAGTTGCAGCGCGAGGTTGCCAATTTCGTCGAGAAATATCGTGCCACCGTCAGCGGCCTGAAATCGACCGGTACGGTCGTCATCGGCGCCCGTAAACGCACCTTTCTTATGGCCAAACAATTCCGACTCAAATAATGTCTCGCTAATCGATCCCATATCGACCGTCAGGAATACCTGCCCGGATCGCATCGACTGTCGATGCAGTTCGCGCGCGATGAGTTCTTTGCCGGTTCCGTTCTCGCCCAGGATCAATACATTTGCATCGGTTGGCGCTGCCCGTTCAACAATGGACAGCAGCTGTTGCATTTGTACTGATGGGCCGATAATCGCATTGTCGCCGGGACTCGCCGCCTCGAGCAGTACGCGATTGGTCTGCCTCAATGACTCGGTTTCGATCCTGCTTCGATGTAGTTCTACGCCGGCCGATACCGTAGCCACGATTTTCTCGTTTTGCCACGGCTTGGCAACAAAATCGACAGCGCCACGCTTCATGGCCTCGACCACGGTATCGACACTGCCGTGTGCCGTGATCATGATGACGACCATCGCCGGGTCGATCTGGAGAATTTTTTCCAGCCACTTTAGACCTTGTCTGCCCGATGATTCGCCGGGTCCAAAATTCATGTCGAGCAGGACCGCATCGAAATTGTGCTGCTCGAGCAGCTCGGGGATGCGGGACGGGTGGCGACAAGTGGCGATCTCCGCGAAATTGCGGCGCAGCAGCAAACGTCCTGCAGTGAGGACGTCCTCGTCATCGTCGACGATCAGAATGCTACCGATTTTGGCCATCGATGCCCCTTGCAACTGTCCGGAATCGTACACCCACTGTCCGTATGCGTACAGTCTGCGCCACCTCAGGAATCAAGTGAATTATTAACCGGATAAAAATCAATGCTTTACAGGGTTGGCATAGGACTTGCTATGTATTCAGTACAGGACGATCGAGCGACCAAAATACCGCCAGGGGATACACCGCACCATGAGCAAGATCAGCAAAATCGCAGAGCCTGCGTCAGCTTCGTCTGCCGACATCTCCGGACAGGCGATGGACCGCCGTGTCGAAAAACAAATGCCGATCGGCCGCTATGTTGGCTACGGTGTCGCTGCGTTGCTGGCCTTAGCCTTCATCTGGTGGTTGGCGGACACGTTGCTGGGCGGACGCAGCCTGAGCGTAAAGGCACAAAAAATTACGGTCTCGACGGTAACCGTGGGTACATTTGAGGACTTCATCCCTTTGCGCGGAAGGCTGGTTCCTCGCAGTACGGTGTACCTCGACGCCATCGAGGGCGGTCGTGTCGATCGAGTGCTGGTCGAGGATGGCGCCATCGTCAAAGCAGGCGAGCTGATTGCCGTGTTGTCCAATACTAGCTTGCAACTGGAAGTGCTCGGGCGGGAGGCTGCGGTAACAGAGCAGCTCAACAACATGCGTACAATCGAGTTGCAGCTCGAACAGAACCGCCTGTCGCACAAGCGGAACCTCATTGAGATTGACTACCAGATCATTCGACTCAATCGGGCCATCGAGAGACAACGTGAGCTTGCATCGAAAAATCTCGTCTCGAAGTCGACGATAGACGAACTCGAAGATGAACTTACCTACTTTCGAAATCGTCGCGAGATCACGCTCGAAAGCCAGCAAACCGACTCCCGTATGCAGGCACAGCAGCTGCAGCAATTGCGCGATGCAGGCGAACAGCTAAAGACGGGCCTGGGCTTTGCGCGTAAGAATATGGATGACCTCAGTGTGCGTGCACCCGTTGACGGCCGACTCTCAGGTTTCAACATCGAAGTAGGCCAATCTATCGCACGCGGTGGCCGGCTGGGCCAGATCGATGACCCGGACGGCTACAAACTAAACGTGCGCATTGACGAGTACTACCTGGGTCGCGTCGATTTGCAGCAAGTCGCCATTGCTGATCACGGTACTGGCGAAATCGAACTGCGAGTCGCCAAATTATACCCGCAGGTGAACAACGGGCAATTCGAAGTTGATATGGCGCTAAGCAACGAGCCTGTCGGGCTTCGCCGTGGCCAGACATTGCAACTGCGGCTGACCTTGGGCGACAACAGCGATGCCGTATTAATAAAGAACGGTAGCTTCTACCAGGAAACAGGCGGCAAATGGCTCTTTGTAGTTTCAGCCGATGGTACCGAAGCCGTGAAACGCAGTGTGCGTCTTGGTCGCCGCAACACCGATTTTATTGAAGTGCTAGACGGGCTGGAGCCCGGCGAGCGAGTAGTGACATCACCGTATACAAGCTATGTCGGCATGGACCGACTATCGATTGACTGAAGAGGACATAAAGATGCTCAAACTACATGACATGTTCAAGGTTTACCGGACCGACGAGGTAGAGACCGTGGCGCTCAATGGCGTCAATCTTGAAATCGATCAGGGCGATTTTGTCGCCGTAATGGGACCGTCTGGCTGCGGAAAATCCACGCTGTTGAATATAGTAGGGCTGCTCGATAACCCGAGTGACGGTGATTACTTTTTCTTTGACGAAAACGTCGCGAAGTACTCGGAATCTCAGCGTAGTGGGATTCGCAAAAGGAACATCGGTTTTATATTCCAGAATTTTAACTTGATCGAAGAGTTAAATGTTGCAGAAAATATCGAGCTGGCACTGCTATATCACAAAATACCTACTGCAAAACGCAAGCAGCGAGTTGCCAATGTTATGGACCGTATGGGAATCGCGCATCGCGCGAAGCATATGCCGGGGCAATTGTCGGGTGGTCAGCAGCAACGCGTCGCAGTTGCACGCGCGGTCGTTGGCGATCAGCCGTTGATCCTGGCGGACGAACCGACCGGGAATCTCGATTCGGTGCATGGCCAGGAAGTGATGGAGTTACTGCGCTCGCTGAACGCCGAGGGTACGACCATCGTCATGGTCACGCACTCGCCGTCGCACGCCGATTACGCGCGACGCACGGTGAATCTGTTTGACGGCCATGTCGTGACTGACAGCCTTCGCGCTGCTTAGACGGCGACCTACCATCATACGAGGCGAAAAATGCAATGATCTGGAATAACATCAAAATCGCGCTCCGCAACCTGCGCAAGAACAAGTTGTTTGCGACTATCAACATAGCGGGCCTGGCGCTCGGCCTAAGCATTTATATATTCGGCGGGCTGCTTGTGAGCTACGAGCGAACACACGATGCCTTCTTTGATAACAGCGAAAATATTTACACGATAGGATCCGTTGCGGCGCCGGATCTTAATCTTGGCATCGATCTGATGAACGCGGCTTACTCGGCCATCGGTCCGATCATTGAAACCGAATTGCCAGATGTCGAGGCGGTTGCCCGAACGATCACAGAAGAATACCTGGTCACGATGGGCGCGGACAGCTACTACCAGATGATCCGCTTCGCGGATCCCGATCTGCTGCGCATCTTCAGCATGCAGTATATCCATGGGGACAATACGGCGCTTGACGATCCGTCCGGCATAGTAATCAGCGCAACGGCAGCAACCAAGTATTTCGGTACAACGGATGTACTTGGTGAAGTCGTCACACTGAATAACGAATTCGACTACCGCATAGCGGCAGTGATCCAAGACATCCCACAGAATTCGCATTTCAATTCGATGCCCGTCATGGACGTCGTGCTCGACGTCATTGCGCCGATCAAAGCGCTGGTACGTATGCGGGATTGGGATGAAGCTGGCGGCTACAATAACCTGTCAATGGGCAACCTGACCTACGTCATGTTGCCGTCGACGCTCGATGGCGCCTGGCTGCAGACGCAGATTGACAGCATCTTCGAACGACTGGTGCCGGATTCGGCTAAAGAGACGATCTCTTCAATTTTTGCCAGCCCGATCTCGCACGCCAACCTGTCCATCTGGGACTCGCTCGGCTTACCGATCGTTACCGTTGTGCAACTTCTTAGCTTCCTTGTGCTCGTCGTGGCCTGTGTGAACTACGCCAACCTTGCGACAGCACAGGCACTTGGAAGAAGCCGTGAAGTTGGCATGCGCAAGACGATGGGTGCCACACAAGGCCAGTTGCTAATGCAATTCCTGACTGAGAGCGTGCTGATGGCTTCAATTGCGATGATCGTCGCTATTGCTGCCCTCGAAATAATTATTCCATTATTCAATAACGTGGCCAATAAGGTTATGACGCTCGACTACATGCGGACTTTGCCATGGCTGCTCGTAACAACACTCCTGGTTGGTCTGTGCGCGGGCCTGTACCCGGCATGGTTGATAACACGTGCGAGCCCAATCGATGCGCTGCGGGACCTCGCACGTAAAGGCAAGAAAGGCTCGCGGGTGCGCGCGGTAATGATTGGCGCGCAGTTCGCGATATCGGCCTTCATGTTATCGATCGTCGCCGTTGTTTACATGCAGAACCAGAAGATTAACGAGTCCAGCTACATTTTCCCGCGCGCGGAAATTTATAGCCTGAATCGCATTGGTGTCGATTCAATACAGGATCGGCTGGACACGCTTCGCCACGAACTTGAGTCACTACCTAACGTTGATAGTGTTGGCTGGTCGTCGCAAGTGCCTTATGAACAAAATCACACAACGACCAATGTCACGCAAATTCCTGGAGACGAAGCCGGAAAATTCAGTATCCAGCTACTCCGGATGTCACCCGAGTTCCTCGATACCTATGGAATTCCGATTCTCGCGGGCAGAAATTTGAACCGGGATGTAGCCAACGATATTTACGTCGACGAAGAAACGGAAGTCCTCAATGTGCTCGTTAATGAGCTTACGTTGACTAACCTCGGCATCGCATCGCCGCAGGACGCCATCAATCAGCGCTTCTTCGACCTTGATGAAGAGGATACGTTGCGCGAGATGGTAATCGTTGGCGTGGTGCCAACACAGAACATCGTTGGGTTGTTTAACGAAGAGAAACCCTGGATGTACTTGTATAGGCCGGATGCATTCAGAATTGGTTCAGTTAGAATTACGGGCGGCAACATGCTGACGACGATCGAGGAGATTGAAAACGTCTGGGATCGAGTAATTCCCGAATATCCGATGCAGGGTAGATTTCTCGACGACGTTTTCGACGAGATATACAACGTGTTCAAATTTATGAATATGACGCTCGCTGGATTCGCGTTAGTTGCACTATCGCTCGCGCTAATCGGATTATTCGGGCTGGCGGCGTTCATGGCGGCACAGCGCACCAAGGAAATCGGGGTGCGTAAGGTAATGGGCGCAAGTTCAATGCAGATCGCACGATTACTCGTGTGGCAATTCTCGAAACCCGTGGCCTGGGCCTTGGCTATTGCTTTGCCATTGGCCTATTTAGGGTCCAATATTTATCTGGATTTCTTTGCCGAGCGAATTCAGTCCCCAATCCCGATACTCCTTGCAGCTGGATCTATTGCAGTGCTTTTGGCGTGGTGCACCGTCGCGGGACACGCGGTGCGCATTGCCCGTTCGAACCCTGTGCTGGCATTGCGATACGAGTAAGCGCTGCGTTCGCGGCTATTGGGTGCATGTCGCCGGTAGGGAATCAGGAAGAC
>JADFKA010000029.1:0-3544 GCA_022565135.1 Pseudomonadota bacterium | reverse complement strand
CGACATCCAGTTCACCAAGGCCCCCCATGTGCTCCAGGCCATGGGAGCGGGCGGCATCGAGAAGACCGAAGAGGCGCTCCACCAGCTCGCCGAGAAGGGAATGGCGCCCGGGGGGCCCGATGTTTCTTCGGCGCCCGTCGACGGCGACGGCGAGAAGGCATCGCCGCGCTGAGGTGCCCGCCACGATTCCTGAGCCAATTGGCGACGACGTCACGCGTTAGTCGCGGATCGTCCTCATAAGTAAATCCATCCGCCGGCATTGCCGGGGTCAATATATCGTCACCCCCCGTAGTGAGAAAATCATTAGCCACAATCCTGATGCGATCGCCGTCTTGAATGTCACGGCCATTATCGAGAGTCATGCGGATGCTCATCTGGTCGCCGTCGCAATCGACAAATACATGCATGCCGGAAAATCCTGCGCGACACCTGTGATTGTGCGCCTGGCGAGCAATTATTTTGCGCAGGTCCTCCCCGGAAACGTCGATGACCACGATGCGATTATCGAACGGAAACATTTCGAAGACGTTGCCGTAAGTAAGCTCGCCCTTCGGTAAGTACATGCGAATGCCGCCCGTGACATTGTGAATGGCAATATCTGCGTCCACTGACTCCAGAAGTGCAATGGTCATCAAGTTAGCGAGTGATGACTCAGGATTTCCCTGCAACGTAAATGGCGTATCCAGGATCACGCCAAGTTTCTCCGTTTTAATTTCCGCGGCAAACGCTGCTGCACGTTTGGCGATGTCTACGATGGCCGCTAGGGGCGTGACCGGCCGGCCTTCATACTCGGTTGGCACAGTGTTTTTCGTATCGGTACTGACCCAGGCACATTCGCCTGTAGTTGAATCGACACGCGGGCAAAGAGGCTGAGGGGCGAAAATTTTGCGATCTTGTACGGTGCCGGTATTGCGATCGACACTGAAATCGACGCGGCTGAAGGCGCGGGTACTCGAATAGCTGGACGTGATTGCGATACCGTTGACAACATGCGCCATCGCCTCGTGGACATGTCCGGCAATGATGTGGTCGACGAGGCCGGCGGGCAGGGCGTTCGCTACCTGAACTATTTCACCTCCCGGGTCGCAAGACGAAAGGTCGAGTGGATCGCCAAACTCAGTGCAGTGACCGCCCGCATGTGCCGTCACAATTATGAGACTCGCGCCGGCCGCCCTTAGTTTTTCCGCTTCACGAATGATCGCCGCAGACAGCGAACCAATACGCAGGCCGACTGTATTGGCGACAATCGTTGTGACCAGCGCGTTTGCCGCGATCACGCCGACGATTCCGACGCGCACGCCAGCGACATCGACCACTGTCGATGGCTGGACGTTATCCCAGTTGACGGGTTCATCAGTCGATGTATCAATCAGGTTGGCAGCCAGCAGTGGGAAGTCGGCTTCGATCGCACGTAGTTTCAACGCGCCGCGAGGGTCATCGACCTCACTTTGCGGTATGGCGAGCTTGCCGACCGGACCGAAGTCGAATTCGTGATTGCCAATCGCTGCGGCGGTGTAGCCAAGCGCATTGTACGCCGCGACGATCGTGGCGCCTTCTGTCAGGTTCGATTCAAGCGTACCCTGCCACATGTCGCCGGCGTCAATGAGTAGTAGGGCGCCGCCATCGGTCGCGCGAGTTGCGCGCACATTTGCAACATACCCTGAAAGCGTCGTCAGTCCTCCTCGATTTGGCCTCGGCAGAAACTCACCATGCACATCGTTTGTGCCCACAATTGAAATAACAACGAGGTCGCTTTCCTGAGTGTACGTTGTTGTCGATACGACCGACAAAGCCAGCAACAGAATGCCGGTGCACACAGTGAGATCATTATTTTTCGTCATTGTTAATTATATATGGTCGATGCAGGAGTGCCTTCAGTGTAGCTTGGTGTGGACGCTGATGTGAATATCTCGGCCCGCGACAAGCACGTGGTCGTGCTGGGCGGGGGCGACACGGGCTCGGATTGTGTGGGGACCTCACACCGCCAGGGTGCGAAGTCGGTCACGTCCATCGAGTTGCTGGAGCGTCCGCCGGAGGAGCGTTCGCCCACTACGCCCTGGCCCCTATGGCCGCTCATGTTCCGTTCGTCGAGCTCCCATGACGAGGGTGGAACGCGCGAATACGCCGTGCTGACCCGGTATTTCGAGGGGGAAAACGGACGTGTGAAGCGGCTTCACGCCGTCCGTGTCCAGTTTGGCGAGTCCGACGAGAGCGGACGGCCCAAGATGGAAGAACTCCAGGGCTCCGAGTTCACGATCGATGCGGATCTCGTGCTGCTGGCGATGGGCTTCGTGCACCCGGTGCACGAAGGGCTGCTGGACGGACTCGGTCTTCAGAAGGACGGTCGTGGTAATGTCCAGGCCGAAACGACGTCCTATGCCACCAGCGAGCCGGGGTTCTTCGCTGCCGGGGATTGCCGACGCGGACAGTCGCTCGTTGTGTGGGCCATCAGCGAAGGGCGCGAGGCCGCGCGCATGGTGGATGTCTATCTCGAAGGTGATTCGTCGCTCCAGTCGAAGCGGGCGTACATCTAGTTCGTTGAGGCGCTGACTCCGTGCGGCGCTCGATTCGAACTTCCCGCGGGTAGCGGGTCTCGTCGCCGGGTCTGGCACGATCATTGCCCGACGGCCCCTCTGGAATAACGAGACTACCGCTTGACGTGTTTCCACGATCACCGGTACGATTCCGTCTGAGATTGGGATGACGGGGGTCTTTCTCATTTCCGATGATCACCGAGACGTGTTTGACTTCGAACGACTGGAGCGCGTCGTCGCTGCGCTCGTCGCGGCTCATCGCGAAGTATCCGTAGAGAACGTGGGCCTTCGAGTGAGGCTCGAAGAGAAGGCGCGCGGTATTCGTTCCCTGGAAGGCCAGCTGCTCGAGGCCAACCAGAAGCGACAGGATGTCTCGAAACGCATCGATGAGATGATTGCGCAGCTCGACCATCTCGATGCACAGCTGGCGAGCGCCGAGGCGTAGACGTCTCGTGGCCAAGCGAACCGTCACCGTTCAGATCCGCGGACAAGAGTTTCGTGTGCGGGTCGGTGAGGAAGAGGACGAGGAAGCGCTCGTGCGTGTGGCCGGCTACCTCGACCAGACCCTGCGCCAGGTCGAGCAGAAGACCGGCACCGTGGACTCCCTGAGTGTTGCCATGCTGACTGCGCTCAATCTCGCCCGTGAAGTCGTGGAGATCCGCGATGGACGCGCCGCCACGGGCGGAGATCGGGCGCGCCTTCAGGCCCTGATCGAGCTGGCCGAGGGCGTCCTCGAGACCCCCACCCCGAGCGCCTGAGCTCCAGCCGGCGGTTGGCATGCCCCGCCGACCCGATTCCGATCCGGGGCCGCTCGCGCGGGCCAAGACCCGTTTGCGCAGTCGGATGCTCCAGCGCCGCGCCGAGCGGGATCCGCACGAGGCCGAGCCTGCCGGGCGTCGGGTTTCGGAATTCGTGATCGCGACCCCGGAGTTCGCGGCGGCGCTGCGGGTCGCCCTCTATGCGGCCCGGGCAGACGAACTCCCCAGTCGCTGCTGTTACGACGCCGTCCT
>JADFKA010000313.1 GCA_022565135.1 Pseudomonadota bacterium | reverse complement strand
CGGATCGCATGACGATAATCTCGCTGCCGCCAGCAAGCCCGCCAAGGCCGAGTAACGCGCCGATCAATGCCGCGACTGGCAACATTTCGAATGCCAGCTGCGGCAATCGCAATAAGGTATAGAGCACAGCCTGGGGCGTTTGATAGTCACCTCGTGTGTCGTCGAGTTCGGCTATGAACTCAAACAGGCCGGCCAGTGCCAGCAACACCAGCAGCACCAGCGCTGTGGTTGCCACGATGGCACGCATCATGTACTGACTCAGTATGCCGGTCACCTGCGCAGCCTGCGAAATACGGAGTTCTGCACGCCAAGCAGGCCCAGCGTAATCAACATTACACAACCGTGTACCCACCATAGACCCAGGTATGGCGACAGGCTGCCCTGCTCGAGCCAGGCTTTCGATGCACTGAGCATGTTGAGATAGATTATGAACACCAGCAAACCCATCGCGAGTCTGCCGTAACGCCCTGCGCGCGGCTCGGTCCGACTCAACGGCACCGCAAGTATACTCAGAATAATGGTCGCCAGCGGGATGCTAATTCGCCATTGCATCTCTGCGATATGCTTGGGCTCACCCGATAGCAGCAGATCTGAAAACCGCATGGCACGTGGTCTTGGTTCGGGCGTGTCGAGATTCGGCAATCGATAGGGAATGCCATGTTCTGCAAATTCGACGACGCGAAACCGTGTGGTACCCGGCACACCCTCATAACGGCGACCGTCATAAAGTACCAGAAAGCGGACATCGGGATCTTCAGACTCGACTTGTTCACCACGACGCGCGACGACAACTTCCATGCGGCCATCCTCGGTACGTCGTTGCAGGAAGACATTTTCCATGATGCCGTCTGCGGTCACGCGCTCGCCGTAAATAACCGAGTTGTCCGAGCCGAAGGTCGTAAACCGACCAGGCTCGATACTCGCCAGGTCGACCTGCCGTCGTGCTTCAGCAACAATCCGATCAACAGCCTGCATCGCACGTGGGCTAAGATCGATAGACAACCAGGCAACAATTAGAGACAACGGCGCCAGCAACCAGAACAACGGCCGATAAATGCCCGCCGGTCCAACGCGACAAGCCATCATTGCCGGCATTTCACTGTCACGATACAGGCGACCAAGCGCGAGCATGACAGCAAGGAACAATCCAATCGGAACGAGGATCGTCAGGTACTGAGTCGCTGAAAGACCGATCACTTCCAATGCCGCACCCTTGGGCAGTTTGCCTTTGGCAACATCGCCGAGAACCCGGGCGAACTGGTTCGTCAGAAGAATCAACAGCAAGACCATTGTCACACCGAGCCATGTCGAGGCAATCTCACGAAATATGTATCGGTCGAGTATGCGCAGCATCGAAGTCTGTGATTTGCTTAACCACAATTGACGGAATCAGTTAGACTACCGCTTTTGTTTTGCTCGGGACAGTCCTTGCCTCACATGGCATCCAGGGCAGCCCAGCGAATACCAACAAGACACTTTATGCAATATTTCACCACTACGAGCAAAGCCTCGCGACGGGCCGTTGATTGCGTCATCGTCGGCATCTATGCGCGCGGCAAATTAGGCGCTGGTGCAGCCGACATCAATGCAGCCAGCAACGGGTCGATCCAACAACTCACCAAAAACGGCGACATCAGCGGCCAACTAGGGTCTTGCACGGTCCTGACCGATGTTGCGGGAGTACGTGCATCGCGCGTTGCTGTCGTCGGCCTCGGTAAATTCAGCTCTTTTGGTGTCAAACAATTTTGCCGGGCATTGCAGGCAGCAATTAATGCAATATCGAAGAGCAATAGTCGGCAGATTTTGAATACATTGACGCTCGAAAATGTAGCCGACACCGACCCCTATTACCTGGCACGTCATACGGCCCAGACGATCGTCGGCACACTGTATCGCTTTACTGAAATGAAGAGCGGCAGAAAGAAAGCGGGCATGCCTCTGACCAAAATTGGGTTGGCCATAGCAAAGCGAGGTGACGCTCGACGCGCCATGCGCGGATCCGAACACGGTGATGCAATCGCGTCTGGCATGTCCCTGGCGAAAGACCTTGGCAACTTGCCAGCGAATATTTGTACACCGAGCTACCTTGCACGGACGGCGCAACGACTCGCGCGAGAGCACAAGAATCTGCACACACGTGTGCTGAACGAAACCGAGATGAAGCGTCTCGGCATGCACTCGCTGTTATCCGTTACGGCGGGCAGCAATGAACCCGCCAAACTTATTGTCATGCAATACAAAGGTGCCGGGCGAGAAAAACCTGTCGTGCTTGTCGGCAAGGGCGTTACATTTGACTCGGGCGGAATTTCGCTGAAACCCGGTCCGGCCATGGACGAGATGAAATACGACATGTGCGGCGCCGC
>JADFKA010000312.1 GCA_022565135.1 Pseudomonadota bacterium | reverse complement strand
AGGGCCATGGAGCGAGTTGTGTTCGTGATGAAGGATGGCGAAATAATCAAGACGGATTAACAGGTCAGGTGCAATTCAAATCCCCGCCGCTGCTGACAAATGATACAAACTGCAGTGTTGCTTTTCGCATAGGTAGAGTCCATGCAATCTATTCTCTGACCCACGGCGAGGGCTTTTCGACAGTTTACTGCTGGCTGAGAGAGGACCTTTTCCAGGCGGCAAGAATGGGTCAGATGTTGCCGGTCGAAATGTCCGCTTCGGGTCGCTAGCTGCCCCTCACTATCCTATCAGCCTAACTTCCGCTATTGCGGGTGAAGCGGCCATTCGATCTCGATCTTGTCTGACAGTATCTTTCTGCTCAAGTACCGATTATCAAAACTAGTCCAGTCCGAAAAATCGCGTTGCGTTCTCAGTGGTAATGCTTGCGACGTGTTCGATGCTTTGGCCGCGAGCCTCCGCAACGACACGTAGCACCTCTGGCAAGAACGCGGGCTCATTGCGACGGGACTTAGGCCTGGGAGAGAGCGTACGCGGCATCAGGTAAGGTGCATCGGTTTCTATCATCAACTTGTCATCCGGAATGACCGAGACAATGTCTTTGAGGTGCGCGCCACGTCGCTCGTCGCAAATCCACCCGGTGATGCCGATCGACAATCCCATCTCGAGTAATTTTTCCAGTGACTGGGCCTCGCCCGTGAAGCAATGCGCAACAGCTCGCGTCAACCCAGGCAGCAGCGGCTCAAGCACTTTTACAAAATCATCGTGGGCGTCACGTTGATGCAGGAACACGGGCAAGCCAATATCGGTTGCGATTTCGAGTTGCGAGCGAAAGGCTTCGACCTGCGCATGCTGCGGCGAATAATTGCGGAAATAATCCAGTCCACATTCGCCGATGGCCACAACGGCGTCCTTTTGCGCCAGGGAACGGATGAGCTCGGCACTCGCTGCAGTGTAATCTGACGCATGGTGGGGGTGCACACCGGCGGTTGCATACACGCGGCCCAGGTTGGCCTCGGCGAGCGTGACCGCGTCAATATTGCCTTGATTGCTGCTGCCCGTGACAATGATTCTGGCCACGCCCGCATCGGCCGCGCGCTGCATGACTTCGGTGCGATCGGCATCGAAGCTGTCGTGTGTCAGGTTCGCTCCAATGTCGATTAGGGAATAGGGCATTGCTGGATTCCAACGCCGATTAGGGCAGGGATGCGCATCGATTGCAACCGTTTGGCCGTGTCCGGTATCTAAGGAATACAACGGTTTCGGGGAATACTGAAAATGAGCAAAATTATGAGCAAAAGCACTTTGACGGTGAGCTTGCTGATTGTGTTGATGGCGGCTCCGGTTTACGCGGGCAGTATCAACAAGAGCATCAGAATTAGTGCTGGCGCAACTGCAGATGGCGTAACGTCCGTCAATGGCAGCGTTACTGTCGGTGAAGGCGCTATCGTCACTGGAGATGTCAGCACGGTGAATGGCACGATTCGCATATATGACGACGCCCGTGTACAGGATGTCTCAACGGTCAATGGTGCGCTGCGCGTCTCATCGGGAGTCAGAGCGGAGAACCTGAGTACCGTGAACGGTTCCATTCGAGTTGACGAAAACGTCATAGTCGACGGCTGGATTGAGGCCGTGAATGGCAGCATCGGCGTCCGCAAAGGCAGTAAGGTCGCGAAAAGCGTCAGTAATGTGAATGGCGAAATCGAACTCGTCGCGAGCGAGGTTCACGGCGACCTGGCCACCGTCAACGGCGATATTGAGCTCAGCGAGGGCGCAATTCTGCATGGCGACATCATTGTTGAGAAGCCAGGCGGCTGGAAATTCGGCTTCAGGAAGTCCCGGGCTCCCAATATCGTCATCGGCCCGGACTCTCGTGTGCTCGGCAAGATTCGGCTGGAACACGAGGTCAAACTGTATATCAGCGACACAGCCGAAGTCGGCGGTGTCGAAGGTGTGATGTCCATGAGCGATGCGATTCGCTTCAGTGGCACCCGTCCCTAGTACGCCATCAATACTGGCTTGACGGAGTACTCGTTCGCATTCACTGCATACGGCCGTACAATAGAGGCTGTGCATTCTGCGGCCAAACAACTAGCCCTATTTACGGATTCTGAAGAGCCTGGCGACGCGTCGGGCTTTTCGGTTCGAGAAAGCAGCCGTGCCCGCAGGTTGTCGATAAAGGTCTTTCCACGCGGCCGGGTCGAGGTGGTTGTGCCGAGGCGCACAAAACCCGCAGAAGTGCAGACTTTCGTCCGGGAACACCGTCAATGGATCGATGCGGCGCAAGCATCATTTGCTAAATTGCATCCGCCGGAGGCTTTCTCACTGCCGGTCATCGTCGAGTTACCGGCAATTGGCCGACGCTTCCGCGTGAACTACGAGCGG
>JADFKA010000028.1 GCA_022565135.1 Pseudomonadota bacterium | reverse complement strand
TGCAGGCTGTACCGATAACGAGATTAACGCCGCGATCAACAACGCGGCTGCGCCATGTGAGCTCTTCGACGAGGATACCCTCGAGCGGGTTATCCCCGTCGACGCCGAGGACGCCTTCGATGACAAACTTGCGATCATTGACCGCACAGGTTTGGTTGCGCCGCGCACTCCGGACTGGAAGTTCATTGTGTCGGCGGACTTCGTCATGCCACTCAGCGGGGGTCAATATGAGCTCACCGGTAACATGAAAGCGTTTATCTCGGACGGCTACATACTCGATGTCGAAGGCTTCGAAGAGACAGTTAAGTACGATCAGCACGAGGACATGAATCTCATGATCGGTATCCGCAATATCGACGCCGGTTGGTCGGTCAATGCATTTGCGCGCAACATTTTCGAGGCACGCCCGACCTATCATCCGGAGAACGATCCGTTTCCGAATGGCACAGAGACAAAGCACCTGAGCCCGTCCTCGTTCACGACCTACGGTGTGAAGTTGGAGCTCCTCTTCGATTGATCGAAAATTTGATGTGAAAATGGAACGGGGCACGATGTGCCCCGTTTTACTTGACGAATGATTCATTTCCAGGGAGACTTTTTCATGAGCAATAAACTGGCGATTTTGAGCACGGTCTTTTTCGTGTTCTGTGTCGCGGACTATGCACAGGCGCAGCGCAGACCGGTTGTGGAACCGAAGGCGGAACGAGGCGGTATCGACCTGGAATGGGTCGGTCCCAACTTGAGACGAGTGAGCCCGGTAGGACGCAGCCCGTACGAGCTCTGGTTCCAGGAAAACAAGGCCAACATGCCAACCTTCGAGGGACTGGTAATCGACGACGCCCGCACGGAGCCGCTCGAGTATTGGGAAGACATGGGCGTGAACGGCCTCTATATAAAGATGGCCGACTACCAGATCACCGACGGCTGGATCCTGGAGATCCCGCCAAAGGGCAAGACAAAAAAGAAACGCCATTTGTACGAGGCCGGGATGTATTTCTTTGGCGGGCCCGGGCATATCGTCATACAGCAGGAAGGCAATCGCCCGCAGCGAGTCGAATTTGGCTATCGTACGCTGTACTCGATACCGCTCAATGTCGAGTACCAGATTTTCAATGACAGTGACGAAGCAATTCGTCTCGTTGCCGTGACGAGTTTTCCGTTTACGTTGAACTCATTCAACAATGAGGAGTTTGCCCTGAACAACCCGTTTGCGTTCCGCGATCGTTATAACACCGAGGAAGACTATATGACGATGAGCGAACATACGGGCCAAAACGATACGGTGACCAACCTCGTCGAGGATGCGCTCGAATTCGAGCTCGACTCGTACGACCACCGTGGCAAGGGAACGACGAACATGCACTGGAAAATGTCGGGTAACTCGGTCATCGACATGCACGTCTCGGAAATGCCCGCAGGAGCTTATAAGAGAGCGCACCGCCACAGCAGCGATGCATTTATTCTGCTGACGTCGGGGGAAGGCTACTCGTTGACGTGGCCAGAAGGTCGCTATAAGGATCGCGTTCGGGTGGACTGGCACGAGGGCACTATCTTCGTGCCGCCGATCTTTTGGTACCATCAGCACCTTAACCCGCATCCAACGGACTCGGCACGTTACCTCGCGATCAATGCACCGCCGATCGTGGTCAATCTCGGCTTACGCTTTAACAACCAGCTTGACGAAGACCTGCCGGAGATTGTGGCAGAGTTCGAAGCGGAAGTTCTGAAGCGCCGCGAAGAATATATGCGGAATGCCGAGTAGAGGCAGCAGGTAGCTACTGCCCGCCTGCTATCTCGGCCTCGAATCGTTGCAGCTGAGTGCGGGCGAGCTTGCCGATTGTGTCATCCGCGTAACGGGCGGAGACTGCCGCAAGGTGGTCCCGGTTGAGTTGCGCATATTGTTCTGCGCATTGCCGGTCATCGGCCGTGTGGCATACTCGCCAAATATCGCGATAGTCGATGGCGAGAAACATCGCGACGCGCCCGGCATTGCCGAACTCGGGATAGCGCCGCAGAAAATCACTTTCGATGATTGTCCGTGCCGCCAGTTCCTCGCGATTGCCGGCGTTGCCGCGATAAAAGCCCGTCTCTATCAGGTGATAGCGGCTGTTGGCGGCATTGAGGCCGTCCGGCATGAGTTCCAGGTAACGGTGATAGGCACCGCCCGTGTAGAAGTAGCGTTGATGGTCTTCCGACCAAGTGATTTCAATACCGAGCCCGGCTGCCCCGGAAACGGCTGCGTCGAGCAGGCTTTGCTGATCCGTGCCGTGCAACTGGATTTCCTGGTTTAACAGCATCATCAGGCCGGTTGCCTTGAGCGCAAGGTCGTAGATTGCAGCTGCCAGCGCCGCCGTTTCATTTTCCCCGTTAACCGTCACTTGCGCCTGCTCGATATCGTCGAGGGCGACGTCGAGTATGGCGGGCGACAAAGGGATGTGAGCATGTGCGCTGCCAACGACGAGCAGCAACAGTATCCCGTGGGTCAGTATGGTTACTCGTAGTCGGGGAGAATTCATCGCAGGATAAACGCGCAGAGCAGGGAGACGACGGCAAACATGCCGAATGTCGACAACCACTTCGCATCGGGCGCGGCGACGCGCGCATCGGTTCCCATCGTAAACTGTAACATGCGTTCGACAGCGGTCGCCGATTCGGCGCGAACGTGCAGGCCGCGACCGCCCGAGGCCTCGGCGATGGCGCTCATCGCAGCGAAGTCAGGCACTGTATACAGTTTGCCGCCCATGCGTCGAAACCCCGTAAACTCACCGGCTCGACCGTAGGTCGGCACACCCTCATTCCTGTCGATCAGTCCGGTCTGCAATGCGATGGTGTCGAAACCGGCGTCGGCCAATTCCTTCTTGGCATAATCGAACGACGATGCGCGCATCGTATCCTCGCCATCCGAAACTATAATGGCCAATTGGCGACTCGTCGTTTGTAATTCCTTCGGCAGCATGGAAAAGACGCTATTGAGCGATTTCACCGCCGCCTCGATACTGGTGCCTGAGCTGCCGAACAGGTCCGGCGCAACGGCGAAATCGAGGATATCGTGGACCTGGGCCATGCTCTGGTCCCAGCCCATGATGATATTGGCATTCTTTGTAAAGCCGACGACCGACACGATGACCGGTTCGCCCTGCTCTTCGAGTGCGCGGATATACTCGAGCAAGACAGCTTTGCCGCGCTCGAATCGCGGCGGATGCTCTGCGTCAATGTCGGGATTTGGTATGGCGAGCATGCTGGGCGACAGGTCGAAAGCGATCGCAATGGCGACGGCACTGGATTGCCGCTCAAACGTGTACGCGGAGCGCTCCAATGTGACCGACCAGAGGCACAGGCCCAGGCCTGCCACGATCAATATGAGCAGCCCGAGCAATTGTCGCGGCTGTTTGACGATAGTCGCGCGGCGCGCAGGCTGTGCCCAGTAAGCGCATACTGCCACGGCCATAATGATCGCGGCCAGCAGATAGTATCCGGTGATATCGCGCATCTAGAATTCCCCGGGATCAGCGGCGATCGCGCCGCGCTCACCGTTACCCTCGCCGGTGGCTTCGCTTTCGAGCGGTGGTACATCGACCTCGACAGCGTGCAGGTCGATCGACAGAAGGTAGTCGAGAAACAGTTTTGCCAGCGTATGACCGGCATCGCTGCGCACGCTTTGCTGTGCCAATTGCAGCGCGTCTTGAAAATACGACGGATCCTTTTCCAGCCGAAAAGCCTGATACTGGATTCGTGACAGCGTGAACAATGCTTTGGCGCGCAACGATTGGTCAGGCGAGTCACCGCGCAAGTCATCGAGAATTTCGACAGCCGCACTCGTATTGCGTACATGCATCAGGTACAGCGCGTGATTGAACGCCAGCGCCCTGGTCCGAGCCTGGTCCTTGTTCAGAAACGCCGCCGTCGGTTGCAGGTACCACGCGGGGTTTGCGATCGCCATGATCGCATTGTCGAAATGATCCGTGTACATGCGTTCGAGCTGCACCACCTGTCGCAGCAAAGTCGTCAGCACGTCCTGTTCGGCGACCGATCGGGACTCGAAACTGTCAACAACGCGCGCGAACTCGCGCACCGCCGCGGCCGGGTCGGTGCCGAAACGCTGCGACACCGAATCCCGAAGTTCCACTACCTGCCGCCGGGTCAACTCGACTTCAGCGGCTTTCCAGTATGCCTGCAGACTCTGCAGTGACAGATTGACCAGGCGCGTGTCGGGCATTTCGTGCTGCAGCAAGATGAGCTGCTCCTGAGCCGCTTCGATCAGCGGCGACGCCTGTCGGTAAAAGCCCCAGGCCTGCAGACCCGCAACGAGAAAAAGAACGCCCGCGAAGCGCAGCAAAGCAGGCCACCTGTTCATTATCGACGTCATTGGGTCTGCGTCCCGAATGCGCGCCGGCGCATCGCAGGGTGAAATATCGTTGCCGCCGATAGCAGCCAGAGCAGCAGAACGACGCGAGTAACCTGCAGTATCGGCTGCGCCAGGTCAATCGTCCGGTGCCGCAACTCCTCGTAACGATAGCCTTCGAGACGGCTGATTTCGGCGAGCGCTGCCTGCATGCTGTCGGGGTCGGGATCCTTGATCGTCAACACCGAGCCTACCGATCGTGCCAGCTGCAGAAAAATGTGGGCATCTTCCGTCGACAGGTCCTCCGTATCGGTCGTGATCCACAACAGGTAAAACGACAGACCGGCATTGGCGAGCCTGGCGAACTGCTGTTCGAGATCCTGGGTGTAACGCGTTTCGGCATCCGTCATCAGAATCAGGGTGCGCTTGTTGTTGCCGGGGTATCGCTCGAGAAGGCTGAGGCTGCTGTTCATGGCGGCGGCGATATTCGTACCCCAGTTTACATAGTCATCCATGGTTTCGAGCTGTTCCACGACAAAACCGATATTTGACGTTAGCGCCGAAACCGGATGCGCCGCATCGTTAAAGTAGATGAGCGCTACGCGATCGCCGGCACGGCGACTCGTCAGGAAGCGAAACAGGCTCTCGCGCGCGAGCTCGAACCTGGCGACATACCGTATTGCGTTCGGATCGTCTACGTTTTCTGCGAAGGCGCCAACGCGGCGGGGGAAATTGAGTTCGAAATCGCGGCGCTCGGCCGCAGTATCGTGACGCATCGAACGTGAAGTATCGACTAGAATCACGAAGTCGCGGGCGCGTTGTTCGATACGTTCTATCCGCACGACGGACGGTCCCATCATCACCAGAATGAGCGCCGTCAGTAACGCGTAGCCGATCACCGGCAGCAGTCGATCGGTCAGTCCTCTGCAGCGACGCGTCCGCAAGATCAGAGTCAGGTCCGGAAATACGCTCTGCTGCCGCCAATACCAGAGCGCCAGTAATGCGCAGGCGGTGGGCAGGGCCAGCCAGACTGGCCACGTTTGTTCAAACCGCAGCGTCTGCCAGTCAATCATACTTGCTGCTCCACCGTAGCCGCATGACGTACGTGTCCGGTGATGCCAAGCAGTCTGTCGCGGTAGTCGGCTCGCCGACTCGGGTCGATGCTTGCCTGTTGCAGGACATCGAGGAAGAATTCACGGGCATCCTCCGGCGTCTCAGCGCCGCTGGCAGCATCGCCCGCCTTCGCGCCCCACGCATCGAAGAAGAATTTACGGGCGCCCTCCGGCGTCTCAGCGCCGCTGGCAGTATCGCTCGCCTCCGCGCCGAGCCACGCATAGGGATTTCGGCCGAATTCGTCCAAGCAGTACCAAGTGATACAGCGGCGCAACAGGTCCGACCATTCGTCATCGGGTATCGTGTCGTCCTCGAGGCGCGCGAGTGTCTGTTGCCATCGGTTATTGCTGTCGCGTGATCTAGCTGGAGACGGCTGCGGCCGGCGTTCGCCCGCGCTCGCGAGGAAACCTGTAAGTAACAATAGTGCACCGGCCGCCAACAGCATTGAACGGGCGGGCGCGAGTTCGGCAATGGGTTGAGGGCTGTCGTATGCGCCGCCGGGCAGGATGTCGGTTAACGTCGTTCCCGACCCCGGAACGACAGCGATAGCCGGGGCAACATCGATCTTGCCGGGCCAGGGTCGAAATCGTGCAGCCCGACTGTCCGCGGTGTTGCCGGCATCGTCAATTAACTGGTAGGCAACGGTCATTACAGGGAGTTCGTAAGATCTGGATCCCGGACAACTCGTCAATGCATCGGGGCAGCCGAGTACCTGCAGGCGCCAGTAGGTCGTCACGCGTACGCGATCGCCGGATTCCTTACGCGTCGTGACAATGGCGGGCGCATAGAGGCGGATAGCTGGCATCCCGGAGAAAGCACGCTGAAATACATCGTCGTCAAGGATTTCGATCTGAATCCGCCGTGCGTCGAAAACGACATCGATGACCAAAGACAGGAGATCACCGAGATGCACGGCCCTGGCGCCCGACTCGGGCAGGCCGGCATGCACCGTGATGTAATTGTCTTCGTACACGATAGGGACAGACTCCTGCGAACTGACGCCGGCCGCTGCTAATAAGAGAGCAATCACGGCGATGCGACGTGCAAGGGTGGCTGCCATGTCAGAATTTCCTGCGTCGCCGCACACGAGCCAGCCGTGCCAGTTGTGGATAGATGTCACGCTGGTGTGCAACCGTCATGCAATCGAGACCAGCGGAGCGGCAATGCCGAACCAGTGCAGCGACGCGTGAGCGTTCTTCGTCATTAATGCGCCGAACTCTGTCACGCGTAAACCACGCGAGGCGCCGGGCAGGGCGCTCGGCGTCGCGGAGCTTTACGAGGCCTTCGGTCTGTGGGGCCAGCTCGAAAGAAACGATCACCGGTACGATATTCTGTTGAATCTCATTGATCGCATCGCGCCACTCGACTTCCGGGCTAAAGTCGTTGCCGTTGGTCGTGACGAAATCGGATACGACGAACAACAGGTTTGAATGCCGGCGTCGATCCTGGCGCACAAACGCGTTTAGAGCTGATGACACGTCGGTTGTTGCTAGCGGATGTTGCACGCGCAACGCTTGTACGGTCTGCTGCAACTGTGAGCGCAGATTGGCAGCGCGAATCTGCTCGCGTACTTCAGTGTCGAAAAATGCCAGCCCCACACGATCGCCCGCGCGCCACATCGAGTAGATCAGCTGCATGATGCAAGCATTTCGAATAGGCGCCTTCAGGTGCGAGTCCATCGAAGCGGAGCGGTCGACGAGTAAGGTGATAGAGGCCTGCGCTTCATCTTCCCATTCGATGACCTGCAGATCACCCGGCGGACTGAACTTGTCGATATCGCGTGGATTGTCCTCGCCGGGCACATATGCCCGCGTGCGCAGCAGCCGCATGCCGTCGCCTGCGCGACCGAGCGGATGCCGGCCCGGCAGCACCTTAACCGGGTGGAACTGTATGGGCAGCAGAACGCCGAGCGCATGCAAAGCGTCCCGGTCGATGATCGATGCAGCGCCGCTAGGTACGGAACTCGTAAGCATAGCCACGCTCGGCAAGAACGACGTTTACAAGCTGCTCCATATCGACCGGATAACTGGTCTCGATGCGGTGACTGAGCATTACTGAAGCTGTTGCAAAAATATCGTAAGGGACGACTTCGCTGCGGCCGTGATAAAATGCATGCGCGCGCAAAAGCGGCGGCCAGAATGTGGTCGTTCTGGAGCTGGCGCCACCCGCTACGCTGACAACGTCCGGACCAAGACCCGCAACCTCAAACGCACGGTCCGGATACGATGGGTCCGTGCGGCGCGTTGCCACCGTGATGGCATTCATCAGGTGCACCATCGCGTCCGACAATTCGATCCTGTCCTGGATCAGGTTTTGTATAGCAAGCAACTCATCGCGCGTGATGACAGCTTGAATGTGCTCCAAGTTTTCTCTGAGAAAGCTCTTCGACTCGCGAGCAATCTGAAACTCGATTTGCCGCGGCGAGAACGACCATTTGATCTTGACCAGAAAGCGCTGCTTCGCCGCGGCATCGAGTTCCCAGGTGCCTTCGTGCGACAGTGGGTTTTGCGTCGCGATGACGTGAAATGGTTCGGGCAAAGTGTGGGTACTATCACCGATAGTAACTTGGTATTCCTGCATCGCTTCGAGTAATGCGGATTGGGTGCGCGGGTCCGTTCTATTGAGTTCATCGAAGAGCACGATGTTGTTGAAGATAGGTCCTTTTATCAGTTCGAACGTGCGGCCGTCCCCTGCAGCGATCTCTGCACCCAACAGGTCTGATGGTTTGAGCGTCGGTTGTCCCGAAATGCGTCCCGCCGTTATGCCGTCTATGGATGCAGTCAGAGCACTGGCCAGTAATGTTTTGCCTTCGCCGGGGACCGACTCGAGCAGCACGTGGCCTCTCGCGAGAATAGCGATGACAAGCAGATCAATGCTGAATTCGTGTCCCTTGATAACACGATGCAAGTTGGCGCGTAGCCTGTTGATCGCCTCGCCGGCGTTTTCCAAGTCCAATTTCAGTCCTTATGCGGTGCGGATATCGCCCGGCGCATCTGGCAGGCAGTGTCTGGTTGTGGAACCATGTTGTTGTTTTTCTGGAAACTGCAGTTTAGCAAGTTCGGGCGCGATGACGCATGCGTAAATCATCACGAGGCCGCTACAGATGAAACGATTACTGGCGTCATTAACGTCATGATTTAAAAGGCAGAAATCAGCTCTATTCAAATTGACAAGATACCCTCATTCTTTTAGCGTGAGTTCTCGCTCGACTGCCATTCCGATAAGTTCGCCAGAGGGAAAAAAATGGGCCCAATCTGCAGAATACCAGCTGTTATCGTCGTCGCTCTCGTTGGGCTTATCGCGATAAGTTTCATGATCGTCGATGCCTATGCGGCGAAAGCACCGTACGCCGAGACTGTGATCGTAAACGGCAAAGTTATAACCGCGGACGCAGACGATCCCGAGGACGTCACGATGGCGGAGGCGATCGCTATTCAAGGCGACCGAATTATGGCTGTCGGCAGCAACGAGGAGATCAGAAAACTCGTGGCCGATTGGACCGAAGTGATCGATGCCAAAGGCAACTCCGTCATTCCAGGTTTGATCGACACGCACAATCACATCTACGAGACCTCGACCGGCTTCCCCTGGGTCGTACGCTCGTTGCCCGAACTTCTGGAAATCGAAGTTCGTGCGGATGACCCAGCCGCGCTCGCCGAAATCGTCGGCAAGGCAGTTGCCGCCCGCGCAAGGCAGATCCCTGAAGGCACATGGATTCGCGTACGTCTCAATCCTGCCGGTATTGCCTTGAAAATATTTGGCACGTTGCTGACTCGCGATAGTCTCGACCGTGCGGGCCCCAATCATCCGGTGTTTGTGAGTACTCGGGGCGGATCGGTTCTCAACACCAAGGCGATCGAAGCCGTCGAAGGGCATTACGGCAACGAGTTGCCTGAGGGCTACTGGATGCGCGGCAAGGCGGTCGGCTGGTCCGGCGAATACACGGACTTCTCGCGCTGCATCGGATTAGACCTCATTGCGGCGAAACCGGGAAATTTCGACACCTATATCAGAGGTTATTTCGAGGTCCTGCAAGCAAATGCACAGATAGGGGTGACGACGCACAAAAGTCACCTGCAGTGTGAGAGCGGATTCAGTGCGTCATCGCATCTGGCACGCAACCACATGATGCCGATTCGGATGGCGTGGGGTCATCGCTGGATGCAGCCATTCAACCCTTATATTAGCGAGACCTATCGGCGCATCGGCGACTGGACCGGCTACGGCTCGGACTACATGTGGAGCATCGGCAGCAGCGTGGGCGGCATCGATGCGGGTGGTGTTGGCTGGTGCACGTCGATTCCGGCGGACGACAGCATCAAGGGGCGCGAACAGTGCCCGCCGGCACCGGAAGGACTGCACATAGACGCGATACAGTCAATCAACACGGTCAGCAATCGGGCGCGACGCACCGAGCATCTGAATACACTCGCCGAGCTCGCAGCCGAAGGTCGGATATCAGGTATTCCTGGCTGGCACGTATCGGGTGATGGTGCATTAGAGCTGCTGTTTCAGACCTATCTCGCGACCGGCATGACCGACGCGAGGATCAGGGCGCTGCGCATTGAAAGCGATCATTGTCACGCCGTTACGCAGGAGCAAGTGCAGCTGGCAGCGCGCCTGAACCACACCTTTTCCTGCGATGCAACCGCCACGCCAACGCGGGTGCTCAGAGGAGGCTACGGCGAGGAATACCTGACGATGAACGCGCCCGTGGCGAGCATGCTCAAGGCAGGCGCACGCGTTGTGATCAGCGAATTCGGCATCCAAAGTGCATTACGCGATTCGCCGTTCGAAGACGGTGTCATGTGGCTGACACGCAAGATCGACGGCGAAACCTGGGGCGTTCCGGAAGAGGCGGTGCCCGACAGAATGACACTCATGCTGATGATGACTCGCTGGGGTGCGTATCCGCTGTGGCGCGAGAACGATCTCGGCTCGATCGAGCCCGGTAAGCTCGCAGACATCGTCATACTGAATGGCGATTACATGGCTGGCCCGGACGAAGATCTCGACAAGCTGACATCGATTCTGACATTGATCGGCGGCGAGGTCGTGTATGAATCGAGCGAGTTGCGCGGCAACACGCTACGATTCAATACCGATACCGCCGACTGGACCATCGTCAAGAACACGCCAACGGCGCTCTGGCGCTGGGACGAAGCGCCCGAACTCCCACCATTCCTGAGTGGCGCCGCGGGTCACTGAGGGCAGCCGGCAGATGAACGACCACCAATCGTGAGTAACGGTGTGAACAAAATTGCGGGTGTGCTTTGCTGCCTGGTTTTGTTCGCGTCAGTCATTTATGCAGGGTCGGCCGGGGCTGCCGATGACGACACCCAGGCATCGGTCTACCTGGTGTTCGACCCCGAGACGGGTGAGGTGACCCGATTCCGACACGACCCGGATGACCCTACCAGTCTGGGTTCAGGCTCTCTTTTCTGGTGCTGCACCCAAAAAGGTTTTCTCGCCTTTGTTGAGGACCGAGCGGGGATCATTTGGATTGGCCTTCAGGGAAATGGTGGCCTCAACCGCTTTGACCCCGAGACGGAGACGTTTACGCATTTCAAGCACGATCCCAACGACCCCACCAGCCTGAGCCATAACGAGGTTAATGATGTCTATGAAGACCGCGAGGGCAACTTGTGGGTCGGCACCGCCAGCGGCCTCAACCTCATGGATCGGTCTAGGGGCACCTTCACCCGGTTCATGCACGATCCGGCAGATCCTGACCATCCGGATCTCAATAGCGCCCGGCTCATCCACGAAGACCGTCAGGGCATCCTCTGGGTAGCTACACGTGCGGGCCTCACCCAGTTCGACCCGGGAACAAGGACTTTTACCCGCCGCTACACGCACAATCCAGAGGATCCCGACCATCCGGGCAACGTCGTGCTTCCCTCCCCTTTTTGGGAAGATCAGGACGGCGACCTGTGGTTTACGACAAGGGACCTCCGCCGACGTGCCGCCGATGTGGTCAACCGGTATGACCGGGCGGCAGACCGGCTTACCTATTTGTCATTGAGGGTCGAGCTGCTCCAGGTCGGTGGCGACCTCCACGATGGTGTGGATCGGGTCCACCTGCATGGAGATGCAGACATCACCGAACTGGAGGTCGGCGTCGACTATCACCACCCGGCTCGGGTCGCCCCACATGGCGAGCTGCAGCGCCACATTGACAGTCGTCATCGTCTTGCCGGCACCGCCCTTCGGAGACATGATGGTGACGATCTTGCCGAGCTTGGCCTTGGCCACCTTGAGATGCGCCCGCTCCGCCTTGTCCTGGATGAGCCGAAGCATGCCGTCGGCTTTGGCTCGATCCAGCGGCGCATCCACCACGTCGGCAAAGCCGCTGCGCAGTGCCGCTCGCAGCACCGAGATGTCTTGC
>JADFKA010000027.1 GCA_022565135.1 Pseudomonadota bacterium | reverse complement strand
CCCGACGGCCAGGCTGGCAATTCGGCCCGCGGCAAACAAATACCGCTCCATGAGCAGCGGCGATACGGCAAGTACATCGGCAATGTTGTCGAAGCCTTTGCCAATATTGTCCGCTGGCAGCAGTGCCGCTGCATCTATCTCGACTGCCAGAACATCACGTACCGCATTGGCGTACTCAGTCCGGTTGAGACGATGCACGGTCGGTCGGCCCGGATTCGGATTCTGCTTTGCGGCGTGATCCAGTGCCGTCTGCAGATAGGCAAGAAAATCCGCGTAAAAAGACGCATCGGGATGCGGCACGCCGACGGGCGGCATCGCCGAAAGAGACAATTTAGTAACAACGCGCTCCCAGATCTCAGGCGCTTCGCTGACATCGCCGACGTTGGCTGTCTCGAGAACCATGCCTGCGGTTTTCAGCACGTTGTTGTGGCAGGTAACACAGTATCGATTGAGCATCATCCGGTAATGCGCGGCGGACGAGTCTGCAGCATCGCTCGGTAGCTGCCCCGCCTGAGCGGTGTTGATTCCGGCAATCAGAAAGGCGATCGCCATAGCCGTGCGAAGCAGCGTCATCATTGCCTGGCTTGCATCTTGCGCTCGACTTCTGCAATGCGATCCTTGACGAGCTGGTTCTGCGCAATATCCGCCTCAAGACCGCCGCGGCCAAGCACGCAGTCGCCGACGGCTTTGTCAGCGGACACGTTAGCTGCGCCCAGATCGAGTAATAGTTCGGCCGTCTCAACCTGCGGCACCGTTCGATCGAGCAGCCCCGCCACGCTGATGCCGAGCGCGAAACTCATCGGCGTCTGACCGCAGCCAGTCATGACGTTTATGTCGGCACCGTTTGCCACAAGAAATTCGATCATTGCCTCGGCCCCGATGTAGGCCGCGGCATGCATGGGTGTCCAACCCGTTGCCGTCGCTGCATTGACGTCGGCGCCACGTGCTATCAGCTTCTCGGCCGCGCGTATCGCCCGCGCCTCCTCGTCTGGCGAGAAGTCGCTCTTGCGACCGAGACCAATGGCGACCATTAGTGTCGTTGCATTGGCCTGAATCTCATTGTCATCGGCCTTGACTTGCAGCTGTTTATAGAAGATCTCTTCATTGATCGAGGTCTCGACCAACGCATCGACATCTTCTCGTACCAGCATCATGTCCATTGCATCCACATCCTGAGCGGCGGCCGCCAGAAAGAATGGCGTCGCACCGGTCATATTGAACATCGACAACCGCGCGAGACGCAGATGCGGCGGCGGGAATTGCATAGCTGCATTCGCATCCGCACCTTCGTCCAACAACGCGACTGCAAGCCGGTGCATGTTGCGGCCGGGCAGCGGTTCGCGTAGATCGTTCTCATCCTCGTCAAGAATCAGATCCTTTTCCGGATCATCAAGGAACTCCAACTCCTTATCGCTTAACACGGCCAGCGGTTTGCAACGGGTGGGATCACCACCAAAATTGCACACCAACGCGCCTTCCGTAATATTGTATCCATGCAGGATCTTGAGCCCGTCGCGCAAAGCAAAGTGCAGTGCGGTCATGCCCCCGGCGTCGACAGAAGCTGGATCCGCGCCAGCATCGAGCAACAACAATGAAAGGTCCTCGTGACCGGCGACGCTTGCAATCACTAGCGACGAGCCATCCACCGCGGATTCGGCGTTGACGTCGGCGCCACGATCGAGAAGCAGCCGCGTCGTGGCGACATCGCCCTGCCGGGCGGCAAACATGAGCGGGGTATAACCACCCTGAGCCGTGCCCGACACGCTCTTCGTATACGCCTCAAGCTGCATCGGACTGTAGTCCTCGTTGAGCTTCATCGTTCGTGCCGTAACATCGGCGCCAGCTTCGATCAGCACGCGCGCAGCGTCCGGATAACCGAACGAAATCGCCCACATCAATGCGCTTTGTCCGCGGCGAGGCTCGGGCGCGTTCACGTCGGCATCGGCATCAATCAGCGCACGTACGATGTCGGTTTCGCCGGATTTCGCGGCTACCATCAGCGGCGCGACCCCACTCCAGAGCACTCTATCGGGATCGGCACCACCATCGAGCAGCGCCTTGACCATCTGGAGACTGTGATTCTGGCAGGCAAGAAACAACGGCGTGACACCGTAGTCGTTAGCCGCATTGGCATCGGCCCCGGACCGTAACAGGCGTTTGGCCGTTTTTGTGTCATCCCAGTATGCGCTCCAGGCGAGCGCCGTGGCGCCATCAGGCTGCACTGCATCGACATCCGTCCGGCCGCCAGAATTCAGCAGGGCCTGAACTTCGGCCCAGTCCTGTGCCTTGGCCGCATCCACGATGCTGAGATCGGTCGCCGCCTGGGCCGCAACCGTCTGCAACGTCGAGACCAGCAATGCCGCAGCAGCGACACGCCACAGCTGGACGAGGAACGCAGATTCTTGCCAGCTCTTAATCACGACTTTATATTTAGGAGTCCAGATCGAGCTCGCCGGTTGAAAAGCCGAGTCGACCACCAAAATTTTCGGTCGGAATGCCGGCTTTGTTCAGCATCGCCACGTGTAGGTTTGACAACGGCGTACCCTCCTCGAACACGAGGTGGCGGCCGCCCTTGATTCGGCCACCACCGCCACCGAGCAATGCCACAGGGACGTTCCACTGGCTGTGGATGTCGCCGTCGCCGAGGCCGGCGCCGTAGATCAGCATTGAGTTGTCGAGGAGAGACGTGCCGTCGATCTCAATCGTGTCCTGCATTTTGCTCAGGAACTCAGCGAACAGCTGCGCATGGTAGACGTCGATGTCGCCGGCCTGTTGCTTGCGCACAGGATTGCCGCGGTGGTGTGTCAACGGATGATACGGATCCGTATGCCCGAGATTCGTGTACACGATTTCCGAGTATTCGCGCGCGACCATGTAGGTGAATACGCGCGTTGTGTCCGTCTGGAACGCCAGCAACAGCAGATCGTACATGAGCCGGATGTGTTCTTCGTGCTCCGGAATGCCCACCGGTCGCTCAATCTCCGGAAGCTCCATGCCGACATTGGCTTCTGCCTTTTGTACGCGATGTTCGACATCACGCAACGCTTGTGAAAATTCGTCAAGCTTCAAACTATCGACGTGCCCGAGCTGCCTGCGCACACGGGCAACGTCTTCTTTGACGAAATCAAGAATGCTCTTTTGCCGGCGGATGCGACGTACCCGCGCTTCCGGATCGGTGCCGCCATCGCCAAACAGCCGCTCGAAAATTTCGCGCGGCCGATGCTCCATCGGCAATGGCGTCGTCGGACTGCTCCAGGAGACCGTGTTCGTATACGCCGAGCTGTAGCCACCCGACGACTGGCCGGCAAGTTCTGCAGCATTTTCGATGCAAACCTGCAGCGAGCCCAGCGGTGTCTCCTGACCCAGCTCGCGGGCAAACACCTGATCCACGGAAATGTTGGCGTGGATCTCGCTCAGCGACTTGTTGGGTTCCGTGCCCGTCAGGAACATCGTACTGCCACCAACATGACCACTAACACTTTCCGCGTCACCATTATTCAAATGCGTGAGGACCAGGAGCTGTTCGCGAAATGGCGCAAACGGTTTGAGCACGTCGGTCAGCTCAAAACCATCACCGGCAATCGTGGGCCGCCACCGATCCTTGATGATGCCGTTCGGCGAATACACGTAGCCCACGCGTAGCGGTATCGCAGCACCCGATTTTAATCCAGCGCCGACTGCCGGAGTCATAGCGTCGAGTAATGGGAGTGATATTGACGCGCCGAGGCCGCTCAAAAACGTCCGCCGCGGCATGGGTTTCCGCAAAAGTTTCATGTACCTGCCCTCCGCATCTGAAACGGCACACTGGTCACGATACCGAGCACGATTGATGAAAACCGGTAATCCGTTGCCGCAGTATCGTTCACGATCTTGCGCACCACCGGCATATCATAATACTCCACCGGGCGTCCGAGCGCGTAGGTCAGGAGCTTCTGTGTAAACGCGCCGGCAAAAACTCTCGGATCGTCCAGCAACGCCGCCTGTAGCTCCGCCGGGCCGCTAAACTCGATGCCACTTGGCAGCCGGCCAGTTGAATTGATCGGCTTGCCCACATCCAACGTACGCCATTGACCGATCGCTCCATAATTTTCGAGGCCAAAGCCGATCGGGTCCATCTGGTTATGGCAGACCGCGCAGACCGGATTCGCGGGATGAATCTCCATTTTCTCGCGCAGCGTCAGGACCTCGCCGGCCGCGGCCTCGGTGTCCTCGAGCGGCGGAATATTGGCCGGTGGTGGTGGCGGCGGTGACGCGAGTATGTTTTCGAGTACCCATTTGCCGCGCAACACGGTCGAATTCCGGTTCGGGTACGACGTGATCGACAGGATGCCGGCACGCGCAAGCAGGCCTCGTTTATCTTCCGCTACTGTCACGCGCCGAAGTCGATTGCCGTAAACGCCGTCGATGCCGTAATGTTTTGCGAGCCGCTCGTTCAGATACGTGTGCTCGGCGCGCAGGAAATCCAGTACCGAGCGATCCTCACGAAAAATACTCGCGACAAAAAGACGAACTTCCTCGTACATGGCGAGGCGCAGAGTCTCGTCAAATGCCGGAAAAATCTCCTGATCTTTGTGGATCTGCGGCAGATTTCGAAGCAGCAGCCACTGCTCGGCGAAGCTGTTTACGAGCGAATCCGCACGTTCGTCCTCGAGCATCCGCTCTACTTGCTGCTGCAAAACAGCCGGCTCTCGCAGCCGTTCTTTATTAGCCAGCGTCAGCAGTTCATCGTCAGGAATGCTGCTCCAGAGAAAAAACGACAAACGCGATGCCAGTTCCATGTCGTTGACCGCATAGACGGTTCCCGGCGTTACATCGGGATCGCGCTCGATACGAAAAAGAAACTCAGTGCTAACGAGTAGCCCTTCGAGCGCCATCTGTATACCGGCATCGAACGAGCCCTCCTGATGACGCGCGTGCCGATACAGTGCCAAGAGCGGCGCGACATCGTCGTCGTCAACCTGACGACGATAGGCGAGCCGCATGAGCTGGGCAAGAATCCTGCGCGCGCATGGCTGTTCCTCGACCGCGGTGGTCGGCGTACATATGAAAATCTTCTCGCGACTTAGGGTAACGCCGGGACCGCGCACGTCGTACGGACCCGTGACCGTAATGCTGCTGACGCCCGGCTCTTTCCAGGCACGTTCATAAGATTCACCGATCCGCGACTCACTATAGTTGGCATAGGAAGGCCGCGGCATCGGGTCTTCCCAGGCAAAGGACTCATCGAGGAACGCAACCTGAAGCGTACGGATGCCGGCCCGCACCGGAAACCGCACGCGCAAATCGCTGTCTGCCAGTCGCTCGTACTGCGCCTGTTCCGGATCGGGTGGCAAGTTGTCCGCCAGTCCCGCACCAAATGCCAGACCGATGTTCTCGCCGCCGATCGTAAACAGCTTGACGCGCTCGCCGTCGACGCGCACATCGAGGTATTTGGGCTCGTCCAGGCCAATTACAAATCCAGTGTCATTCGTGCGCAGCAGACGAACGCTGAGCTCGTAATCGCCGTCCAGTGGAAAGCGGTGACGAACGGCAAGTCCGCCACGCGAACCAAACGGCAGATCTTCACTCATGCGTTCGTTCTGTAGCAGGCGCGGATCGATCGTGTACTGTTGCACGTCGACGGGAATATCCAACGCGCCGACGGCATTCTGGCTGATCTGGCGCGCCGCCGACAGATACTTTTCCATCAGTACTTCGGACACCGAGAGCAGATCCCCAAGATTATCGAAGCCGCCCGAATTGTCGGCCGGCAGCAGTGCAACAGCGTCGATCTCGACGCCAAGCAGATCCTCCACGACGTTGGCGTATTCGTAGCGATTTAAGCGATGCGCTGTCACCGTGCGTCCCGGATTCGGCATCTCGGCGGCAAGCGTATCCAGTTTTGTCTTCAGATATAAGGAAAATCCGGCGTAGAAATCGGCGCCGGGTCTGGGCATGCCAACCGGCGGCATTGCCTTGAGCGACAGCTTGGTGATCACCCGTTCCCAAATTTGCGGCGCTTCACTCAGGTCACTCACGTTGGTCAGATCCAGCGTCAAACTGGCCGTGCGCAGTTTTTCATTGTGACAAGTGACGCAGTAGCGATTCAGCGTGTCACGATATCCCGCAACAGAGTTATCGTCCGTATCGTCCAGATTCTGGCCAACCGCATCTGCATAGAAGATTGACGCCAGCACCAGAGGCAGCAGCACTGTAGTCGTCGATGTCATCGTACGCATTATAGTTTGCTCAGGTACTCTGCGATCGCAGCGATGTCGTCGTCGTCAAGATTAGCTACCAGTGCACGCATCGCAACGGACGCACCGTTATTGCGAGCGCCGCTCTTGATATCGTTCATCTGCCGGATCAGGTATTCCCTGTTCTGGCCTGCAACTTTCGGATAGGTCGGCATGATCGGTTCGTTTCCGGTCGGGCCGTGGCAGGCCCCACAGGCATTCTCCGTATACAGCGTCTTGCCGTCGGCAGCCGCCGCGCTCACTGCGAGCAACAAAATCGCTGTCAATAACATCCTCATCTCACAGCGCCGCGAGGTACGCGGCGATCGCCGCGAATTCCTCGTCACTAATATTAAGAATGGCCGGCTGCATCATGCCTGTGTATCCATTGTTTCGCGCCGTGCTCTTGATATCGAGCATTTGTTGCAGCAGGTATTCCTCGTTCTGCCCGGCAAGCTTCGGAAATTCGGTCAGCACTGGCTCTTCGCCGGCCGGTCCATGGCAATAAACGCAGCCACGCTCGGTGTATTGTGTCTCTCCGTCCATCACCGCATCATCGGCCGTACTGTTCAGCGCAATGCCCGCAAGCAGCAGCATCAGTGTGTGGATTGAGAAGTAGCGTTTCAGTTTCATCGCTCGTCCGGGTATGCGAAGCCAGCATCTTCGCGGGCGGCGAAATCCGGTTTCGTGGCCCGCAGGATATCGAGGATCACCTCGCGTTCTCCTGGCCGCAAGCGCGCCACCGCCGCGTCGCCGCGCTCGTCACCGAGCATCTCGGCAAAGCGACGGTATATGTAGTCTCGAGCGATCCGCGGTAATGCATCAAATGCTTCCGAGTAAACGAGGTAGCTCAGCGGGTAACGAAAAGTGCGGGTCCGAAGATCGAACTGCCGCAATGACCTGCCCATGCCGTCATAGGGCCCTCGCCTTTCGAAAAGTCTGGTGAAGTTTGTGCTCCCGGTCACCGGGTCTGTCAACTCCGCCTCGTCTGCAAATAATAGAGCATTTACCAGAGGTTCGGTCGTTTCTTCAATTAACAATTTCATTTCCTCTGATACGAACCGATCATTTCCATTGTTATCGTCTATATTTCGTTGCGCGTCCTTGGCAATCATGGTGCGCACATCATAATTAACGCGCGTAATCAGGTTCTGCACATGCACCTGATGTTCGATCACAAGCAGCGCCACGATGTCGCTGTGACTTGTTGGATAGAACTCCGTTTCGATCAGGCCATCGAGTGTATTCCGATTGTAAATGCGCAGGCGTTCGAGGTCCTGCAACTCGGCCGCGTCCCTGACGACGATATTACCCAGGTGTGCCAGGTCTCCGTGGTTGCCAGTAACGTACCACCCGCCCCAGCGAAACCTGAATGGCGTCTTCGGACTCGTCAGTATCCAGCCTTCGTGCGACACCAGGTTGCTTTGCGTATCCACGTAACCGGAACCCAGTATGAAGCGTGGCACCCCGCCGCCCGTCATCGTCAGCGAATCGTGGCAGCGCAGACACTGTACAGTCTGCCGGTCGAACTGCGGCGTTGCCGCGGCGCGTTGCTCGAGTATGAAAAACAATGGCCCAAGCTGTGGATCCATGGTCGCAATTTCGAGCATGCCCGCTCCGGGAACGATGGCCACATACGTGTCGTCGTTAAAGAAGATTGCGCGTGGGCGTGACGGCAGGATATGCGTTTTGTTGATGCTGGTCTTGGAGAAAACCAGCAGCTGTGACGCCGGATCGATATCCAGCGCCCCGAGCACTGCTGTCAGATAACCGTGCGTCTCATCGAATGCGAGCGTAGTAGCGCCGCGATCGAGCTCGAACTGCAGCATTGCGATACGCTCGCTTGGGCGCACGGTCGAATAACCGATCGCTGGATACTCGACCTCGTAACGCGTCGGACGTTCGTTCTCTGCCGGCAGCAATAAATCGCCTTGCTCGGCTGACGACGCCCGGTTTCCCAGCATCGACACAAGGACTAATGCGATGCCGAATACGGTGGCTGCGGTCAATCTTAAGCGATGACCCGGCATCAAAACGGCAACTCGTAAGGCACAAACCATAACCGAAGAAACAATCGTAATTCCAAGCACTGACAAGCATACTCAATCACGATGAAGCTTGCTTATGCACAGGTAATCAGGGGCTAACGCGATGTCAATCATGCTACATTGTCTGTTCCCTTCCCGCGCGTTTCTTCGCCGCACAATTGTCACCGGCTGCCTGACCATCATCTGCAACGCTGCTGTGGCAGAGGTTGAACTGATCTCACCGGCCGCTGATGATCCGCAACGGACCGAACCCGCCGAGCCATTCGAAATCATTGACGGCATCTACTTTGTCGGCGCGCGAATTCACTTGCCGTCGTACCTGTTTACAACATCGGAAGGCCATATTCTGATGGACACGGCGTTCGACGAGAATGTATCTGAAATTGTCGAGAACATCGAAAAACTGGGTTTCGATCCCGACGACGTGAAGTTGCTGCTGAGCTCGCACGCGCATCACGATCATGTCGGTGGCCATGCCAATATGCGTGAAATCACGGGCGCGATAACAGTTGCATCGGCTGCCGATGCCGACGTCATCGAGTCGGGTGGAGCAACTGATTTCCGCGACACCGGTCTCTGGCCGGCAGGAACTGTGGATCGCATCATCAAGGATGGCGAGCAGGTTAAACTCGGCGACCGGGTGCTGACCCCCCACTTCACACCCGGGCATACCAAAGGGTGCACAACCTGGACCACCGTCGTCGAAGAAGATGGCAAGCAGTACAACCTCGTCGTGCTCGGTGGACTGAATGTGAACAGGAACGAGCCGCTCGTTGGACATCCGAAATATCCGGATATGCCGCAGCATTTTGCATGGTCATTCGCGCGGCTGAAAGTTTTGCCCGTCGACGTGTATCTCGGCGCGCACGGCTATTGGTATGGCCTCAAAGAAAAGCGCGCGCAGCTGCTGGCTGGCGCCGACACAAATCCTTTTATAGATCCGCAAGGCTATCAGGACGCTATTCGATTCTGGGAAAACGCCTACCTCGAACGACTAATGAATGAGAGTCATGGCGATACAAAGTGAGCAACGCGCAACGTTACTGATTCTGGCACTGGCATTGAGCCCAGCTGCTAACGGGCAGCTGACACAGGAGCGCATTGATTCGACCATCCGGGTCGACAACGCCAATCAGACGCGCCGCGAAGCGGTACGCATCATCGACAACATCTGGTGGGTTGGCCACTCGGCAGTCGGTGCCATTCTGATTACGTCGTCCGACGGACACATCCTGATCGACACGACATCGACTGAACTCGCTCCCTGGACTGTCGAAAGCATTGTCAACGCCGGGTTCGAACTTGATGATATTCGTTACCTGCTCAATACCCACACGCATGAGGAGCACATGGGCGGCATGCCGATGTTTCGCAAGCTGCTGCCACACGCGATTCTGCTGGCGTCAAAAGAGAGCGCCGACGTAATGGCGACAGGCGGCAAGACAGATTTTCGCTACATCGTCGAACGCGACGAAACGGATCTGTTTGAACCTTTCGTGGTCGACGATATCATTCGTCACGGCGACGAAATTCGCGTGGGGGACATCAGCGTCGTCGCTCACCTGACACCCGGGCACACCGAGGGTACGACAACGTGGACGACGACAGTACGTGAGAACGGACGCGACTACGACGTCGTTATTTTCGGTGGAATGTCTGCATCAGGCGCCTATCGGGTGCCGCTGATCGACAACGAGTTCTACCCCGAAATCGCCGAGGATTTCGTGAGTTCGTTCGAGTATCTGCGGACCCTCAGTTGCGACGTGTACCTGTACCCCAGGGCGGCGACTATCCAACTGGATGAAAAGCTGAGAAAACGCGGGGCGTCCGGCAACCGCGGCAATCCCTTCGTTGATCCCGAAGGTTGCCAGCATTACATCGACTTCTACGAAGAACGCTACCTGAAACAGCTCAACGAAGAGATGGCCGACTAGAGACCTGCCGTGTAATCCCGCATGCGCTGTTTGGTCGCTCTATCAGGCAACCGCCCGAGACCCGCGCGCGCATTGTCTTCCATGTGATGCGCTTTGGTCGTCTCGGTCAACACGCAAGTTACGGCCGGATGGGCGAGGATGTACTTGAGGGAGTACTGCGCCCAGGATTCGCAGTCGAACTCTGCGACCCAATCCGGTAAGTCGCGTCCGCCCACGCGAGTAAAAAACTCACCGTTCATGAACGGACCGTTGACCAGTATTGCAATGCCCAAATCCGCAGCAAGCGGTAACAAACGGTCCTCCGCCGTGTACTCCATGACCGAGTAATTGAGTTGCACGAAATCGGGCGCTTCGCGTTTCATAAATGCCTCGAGCGTTGCGTAAAGACGTTCGTGCGCTACGGTCACTCCGATGTAGCGCACCTTGCCCGCTTCCTTCCACGCACGCAGCGTTAGCCACTGCGTTTCGAGGTCGGTGAGGCTCGAAATCTGCAGCAAATCCAGCGGGTCGCGGCCGAACAGGCGCTGCGTCTGCTCAATCTGCGCAATGCCCTGCTCTTTGCCGGTCGTGTTGACCTTCGCCGCGACGAACAGTGAATCGCGAAACTCCGGTTGCTGCAAGACCCGGCCAAAGCGGGCATCAAGTTCGGGCGGGCGTGGCGACGTATCGATGACACAACCGCCGTAGCTGATCAACTTATGGATGACGGATTCGATGGGGCCGGTGCCCGCTTCGCGAATGAATCGCACCGGCTTCGTCGTTCCGAGTCCGACGATCGGCAACTTTTCCCCGCTGCTGGGGATCGCCCTTTGCGGCAGCACCTCGCTGGCAATCGTGGCTGCAGACAGTGTGCCCAAAACACTCAGGCTCGAGAGCGCGCCCAAAAGTTCACGCCTGGTGACAGTTGAAAACATCTAATTCAGTCTCCTCGCTGTGCAGGAACAGTCTTCAGGTAAGTCGCGATGGCGAGCCGATCTCCTCTCGTCAGTTTACTCGTATTGTTGTCGACAACCGCACTCATCACGCCGCCAGTGGAATCGCCATCGGGCAGTATGCCGATATCGAGAAAGTACTCGATGTCGTCGACCGACCACTTGCCGATCCCATCGACCCGATGCGGCGAGATATTCGGAATGGACTCGCCATCCGGCGCATCCCGATTCCCCGCTAGTTCGCGATCGTCCTGGATCGCGCCGAGGCTGTCGCGCGGCGTGTGGCACTCTCCACAGTGCCCCAGGTGACGGACCAGGTATGCACCTCGGTTCCAGGCTGCCGATCGATCATCCGACGGCGTAAATCTACCCGACTTGAAGTTGCGCAGCTTCCATGCCCCGGCCACGAGGCGCGTGGATATGTATAGCGCCAGGTCATGTTCGGGCGTCGGCTTTGCAACCGGTTCGAGACTGAATAAATAGGCTTTAATCGCCAGCAGGTCCGCGCGCGATATGCCCGTGTAGGACGTGAACGGGAACGCCGGGTAGTAATGCTCGCCATCCGGATTGACACCGTCCCAGAACGCGCTCAGGAATTCTTCATCGGTCCATGCACCGATACCGGTTGCGGGATCTGGCGTTATGTTCGGTGAATAAAAAGTGCCGAACGGCGTCTCCAGGGCCCGGCCGCCGGCCATCGAAATGGCTTGCTTCCCTTCCTCGGT
>JADFKA010000311.1 GCA_022565135.1 Pseudomonadota bacterium | reverse complement strand
GCCTGTATTACGCGCTTGAATATCCGATCGACCTGGCGATTATCGACCTCGGTTTGCCTGAAATGTCAGGTCTCGATCTCATTCGTGCAGCGCGGGACAAGGGCAAGAGTTATCCAATCTTGATTCTGACTGCACGGGATCGGTGGCAGGACAAGGTCGATGGGCTCGAGGCAGGCGCCGACGATTATGTCGTCAAACCTTTTCACTTCGAAGAAGTCCATGCGCGTGTTCATGCGCTATTGCGACGCAGTGGCGGCTGGGCGACGTCGGTGCTGGCCGCAGGGCCGGTCACGCTCGATTTGTCGCGACAGGACCTCAAAGTCAACGACGTCATTGTCGAACTCACGAGCTATGAGTACAAAATCATCGAGTACCTTATGATTCGCGCCGGGCAGGTCATTTCGAAGACTGAATTGACCGAGCGTCTTTACGATCAGGATTTCGAGCGCGACAGCAACGTCATCGAGGTGTTTATCGGTCGCCTGCGCAAAAAAATGGATCCGGACAACACGATTCATCCGATCGAAACGTTACGCGGGCGTGGTTACCGGTTTGCACTGGAACGCAAGCAGTCCGGCTGATTCTGCCGATGTCCTCACTCAGCGCTCGACTCCTGGTATCAGTCAGTGTGCTGATGTTGTTTTTCTTCGGCGTCACGATCGTGGTTCTCGATACGGCATTTCGCAAGGCCGGTGAGCAGGCGCAGGAAGATATCCTCGACGGTCACCTCATGGCGTTGCTGGCCGCCGCCGAAGCGACAGACAGCGGTATTCTCGGCATGCCACCCGATATGCACGAGCCCAGGTTCGGCAACATTGGTTCGGGCCTGTACGCCGAGATTCGCGACGACGACAGCGTGTTGGTGTGGCGCTCACGATCTGCGCTCGGGCTGGAGATTCCGATCGGCATCGTTGCGGAAGACGGCAGTCACCTGTTTGGTGAGGAAGCATTGGCGGATGGCACACCGCTGCAATGGGAGTTTCCAAGCGGAAAACTCAAACGATTTGTCTTCAAGGTCGCTGAGAGTCTCGACTCGTTCAACTTGCAGCTGGCGAAATTTCGCCGCCAGTTGTTCGGTTGGTTTGCCGCTGTCGCATTGATCATGCTGTTTTTGATTTCAGTTGTCATGCGGCGATTGCTGCGGCCGTTGCGACAAATCGAAACTGAAATTGGCGCCATTGAGGAAGGCCAGCGCGCGTCGCTGTCGGATGAGTACCCGACGGAACTTGCGGGCGTTGCGCGCAATATGAATCTGCTGATTGACAGTGAACGCGCTCGTTCGAATCGGTATCGCCATACGCTGGACAACCTCGCGCACAGTCTGAAGACACCTCTCGCCGCAATGCGTGCATTGCTCAGCGATCGTGACCATGCAAAGTTTTCGGGGCGCTTCAACGAACAGATCGATCGCATGGATGAGATCGTCCGTTATCAGTTGCGAAAACCCGGAGCATCGGTTGCCGACAATCTTGTATTGGCGCCAGTGCAAGTCGCACGTGAAGTCAATCGACTTGTTGACGGATTGCATAAAGTCTATCGCGACAAGCATCCGTCGATCGATGTTGAAATCGAAGACGACATCAGTTTTCGCGCTGACAGCGGAGATTTTCTCGAGTTGGTGGGCAATCTACTCGATAACGCCTGCAAGTGGTGCGATGGGCGTGTTCGCATCACGATTGGGTCCGGCAGCGTTGACCGCGCAGCGACGGGCGGCATGATATTGGTGGTTGCCGACGATGGACCCGGGATTCCGGAGGTGGCGGCAGAGGCTCTGTTACAACGTGGAACCCGTCTTGACGAGTCGACACCCGGTCATGGCATCGGTCTTGCCATCGTGAAAGACATTGCCCGTGCATACGGCGGGGATCTGACGATCGACAAGTCGGATCTGGGCGGCGCCGAGATCACAGTAACAATTCCGCCGATTTGAATTGATTGTAGGAGCACGATCCCGCTTGACGGGAGCGGGCTCCAACAGCGCGTCCTTACGCGTCTTTATCCTTCGCGTATTTGGAATGCTTGATGAAGGGCTCGATGAATTCGAGTGGCAGCGGAAAAACGATGGTGTTGGTTCTTTCGTTGGCAATTTCTTTCAATGTCTGCAAATAGCGCAGCTGCAACGCGTGCTCTTCCTGTGCGAGCATGTGCGCTGCCTCTGCAAGCATCTTGGCGGCCTGTTTTTCGCCTTCGGCGTTGATGATCCTGGCGCGTCTTGCGCGCTCGGCTTCGGCCTGCTGGGCGATCGCACGAATCATGCTCTCGTCGATATCGACGTGCTTGATCTCGACATTTGAGACTTTAATACCCCAGTCGTCAGTGCGCTGATCGAGCAGGTTCTGGATGTCCGTGTTGAGCTTGTCACGTTCGGCGAGCATGTCATCGAGTTCGTGCTGACCGA
>JADFKA010000310.1 GCA_022565135.1 Pseudomonadota bacterium | reverse complement strand
GCGTCATGTCGCGAGCTTCGGTCAGGCTGGTGAGCTGCATGAAAACTTTGTGCACATCCTCACCGAGCCGCTTGCTGCTGCTCATGTAGCCGTAATCCGTGTAAACACGTGTTGTTGCGTGATGATAGTTTCCTGTGCCCAGGTGCACATACCGCACAAGCTCATCATTTTCGCGGCGGACGACAAGTGCCATCTTGGTGTGTGTCTTGTATCCGACCAAGCCATAAACGACATGCGCACCAGCCTCCTGCAGGCGATTGGCGAGAGAAATATTGGCTGCCTCATCGAAGCGTGCCATGAGTTCGATGATGACCGTTACTTCTTTGCCTGCGCGGGCTGCGCTGACGAGATGATCGACGATCGGTGAATCCGGGCCGGTTCGATAAAGAGTAATCTTCATTGCGAGCACATCGGCGTCGGACGCTGCAGAGCCGATGAAATCAATGGTGGGTGCAAATGACTGGTACGGGTGATGCAGGAGGACATTTTTCTTCGACAACAGGGAGAAAATATTCTCGTTACCGCGAAGCTCATCCGGTAGACCCTGGATGAAGGGCGGGTACTGAAGTTCCGGCCGACCCTCGACGTCGCACATCGTTGACAAACGATTCAGATTGACCGGCCCATTGACAAGATACATGTCGTGTTCGCGGAGGTTGAAGTGATCGAGCAGGAATTGCTGCAAGTCGACTGGACATTGGTTGCCTACTTCAAGCCGGACTGCCGCTCCATAACGACTTGCCTCGAGCTGGCCTTCGAGCGCATGCACGAGGTCGCTGATTTCTTCTTCGTCAAGATAAAGATTGCTGTTGCGCGTTACACGGAACTGGTAACAGCCGCCGACGTCCAGGCCCGGGAACAGATCACCCACATGCACTCGAATAATGGATGATAGAGACACGAAGTCGTAACAGCCCGGACTGCTCAGGTGCTCGGGCAGACGGATAATTCGCGGTAATGACCGCGGGGCCTGCACCATGCCGCGATGGCGTCGGCGACCGAAAGCGTCCTTGCCGTGCAAGCGAATAATGAAGTTGAGGCTCTTGTTGAGGACGCGTGGGAATGGTCGGGACGGATCAAACGTCAGCGGCGTCAGCACGGGAACCACCTGCTCGAAAAAATATTCTTTGAGCCATTGCCGCTGATCATCGGCCCAATCGTCGCTCTGCAAAAAACGGACGCCCGCTTTTTCCAATTGCGGCAACAGCACATCGTTGAGCAATTGATACTGTTGTTGAACGAGGTTCAACATGCTATGCCGCAGGGCATCAAATACCTGCTGTGATGACAACTTCTCGGGACCGTGTGCTGGCGCACCGATCTCGATACGTTGCTTTAAAGCGGCGACGCGAATTTCGAAGAATTCGTCGAGGTTGGTGCTCGTAATGCAAAGAAACCGCAGTCGCTCCAGGAGCGGAACGTCTTTGTCGAGCGCCTGGGCCAATACGCGCTTGCTGAACTCAAACTGGCTGAGTTCGCGATTGATGTACAAGTCGGCAGGCGGCAGTGCTGGCGCGTCCACGATCGTCTCTAGTACTCCGTCAAGGTGATATTGACGGGTTCAGAGCCGGCCCAGATGATCCAAGACAAGGCGCAGCCCGAAGGGAATGGCCTGTCCTTTTCGAGGGCTGCAACGCCGTATTGGATCATCTGGATAGCTCCCTTTGGGCGAGTTGTGAAGCGGTCGCTCGCTACGTTGCGCCGCTTGGCAAGGACGCGCCATTACCGGCGAGACGCGCCTTGCGTTCAACCGTTTCACAACTCGCTGAACCCGTCAATATCACCCTGACGGAGTACTAGTGGGCCGATCAGTATAGCAACGACAATGTCATGCCATCTTCCAGCGCTGCGCAATTCAACCCGCTGAATAAATCGCACCAAGAACTGCTGCGTGCTTTGCACCCGTTACAGCTGGTAGATTGCCGGGCAAATCTAGCATCCGCCGCCTGGCGAGCCACGCAAATGCGGCGGCCTCTACCCAGTCCGGATCGAGACCCGCAGTGGCCGTCGATGAGCATTGCAGTTCGGCGAGTTGTACGCCAATTTGTCGCATGAGTTCAGTGTTGTGCACGCCACCACCGCATACGAGCAGTTCGGTGGTTGCGTCCGCGAAAGCCCGCACGGCATTCGCAATGCTAGCCGCGGTCAAAGCACAAAGGGTTGCCTGCACGTCGGCTGCATCAATTTCACTCAGTCCCGCCGCTTCCAGCCAGGTGAGATTGAAGTGTTCGAAACCGGTGCTCTTAGGCGGCGGTGCTGAAAAATAACTGTCGGCAAGCAGTCGGGACAACAGGTCGTCGTCCACTGTTCCGCTGGCTGCCCAGTTGCCGCCACGATCAAAAGATTCGTTACGGTGCTTGCGAATCCAGTTGTCTAGCAGCGTATTTCCCGGCCCGGTAT
>JADFKA010000026.1 GCA_022565135.1 Pseudomonadota bacterium | reverse complement strand
CGTCGAGCGTCGTCGAAGCCGAGCGGAGCAGGGACAGCGAGAGCGAGGATTCGCGGATTGGAGCGAGACAGGGACGTCGAAGCGACATTAAGCGAGAGGAGCTGCCGTGTCGGGGCCGCCCGCCGATCTTGCCGGCCGTGCGCTAGTCCTAGTTGAAGTCCATGACGATGGGTTCGTCGAGGCGTTTGCCGTCGAGCCAGGCGGCGCCGTCGCGGTATACCAGTCGCCCGTTCGCGAACCAGTTCGCGGCCTGCGGATAGATCTGGTGCTCGATTGACTGTACGCGGGTCGCGAGCTCGTCGGCTGATTCGCCCGGTTCGACAGCGAGCCTTCCCTGCAGGATTCGTGGCCCGGCATCGAGTTCGTCGGTCACGAAGTGCACCGTGCTGCCGTGCCAAGTGACATCGGCATCGAGTACGCGTCGGTGCGTATCCAGCCCCGGAAATGCCGGCAGGAGTGCCGGGTGAATATTGAGAATCCGTCCTGCGTAATGGTTCACGAACCACGGGCTGAGGATGCGCATGTAACCCGCGAGGAGCAACAGCCTAGGTACGGCTTTGTCGAGCATCTTCGCGACGGCGCGATCAAATGACAGTCGGTCGTCGAAGTCACCGTGTTCGATGCAAGCCGTTGCAATTCCCGCGTCCCGGGCCCGAGTGAGCCCGTAGGCATTGGCGCGGTTGGCGAATACTATCGCAAGACTGATTTCGAGTTTGTCGCTGGCGACATGATCAATAAACGATTGCAGGTTTGTACCCGAGCCTGAAATCAGGATTGCGGTATTGCACGATTTCGAGCTCAAAGAAATTGTACCTGCCCGATGCCTGTTGTGATTTGCCCGAGGTGCCAGGCGTCTTCGCCCTGATCCTTGAGGATCGCGAGCGCGGTGGCGATGTCAGCGTCGTTGATCACCACAATCATGCCGATGCCGCAATTGAATGTACGACGCATCTCATCGACCTCGATGTTGCCGTGTCTGGCGAGCCAGTCAAATACCGCACTTGGTTGCCAGCTTGAAGTATCGACCTGCGCTTGCAGGCCATCCGGAATGACACGCGGCAGATTTTCGCTGATTCCACCACCGGTAATGTGCGCGATGCCTTTGACCGTGACCGTACTTATCAGCGCAAGAATCGCTTTAACGTAGATGCGTGTCGGTTCGAGCAAGGTATCGTGTGCGGGCCGGCCGTCTATGTCGATGGAACCCGCGATGTCGAGAACTTTGCGGATCAGCGAGAAACCGTTCGAGTGCAGGCCGCTCGAAGCGATGCCTATCAGCGCATCGCCCGCGCCGACAGCGCTACCGTCGATCATGTCCGACCTTTCAACGGCGCCGACACAAAACCCTGCCAGGTCGTAAACACCGTCGGCATACATATCGGGCATCTCAGCCGTTTCGCCACCGATCAGCGCGGCTCCGGCCTGCGAACAACCTTCGGCTATACCACTGATGACGTCGGCAGCGACGTCGATATCGAGTCTTCCGCAGGCGAAATAATCCAGGAAAAACAAGGGCTCAGCACCCTGGGCGATCACATCGTTGACGCACATCGCAACCAGATCGATGCCGATCGTGTCGTGTCTTTGCAGATGCTGCGCCAGCATCAGCTTGGTGCCGACACCATCAGTGCCGGACACCAGAACCGGCTCGCGGTACCGATCCGGGGGCAATGCGAAAAGACCGCCGAATCCGCCAAGGCCCGCGAGCACCTCAGGTCGCACCGTTCGCTGCACCAGCGGCTTGATTCGCTCGACGAAGGTATTACCGGCATCGATGTTGACTCCGGCGGCTCTATAGGTCATGGGTTTCGTGGTCATCGGGCCTCGCAAGAAAAAGTGCTAGCGGCTGCGCTCAAAATCGGCGATATAATAGTGCCTGGACACAGATGGGGAAAGCATCCTTGCTAAAAATTCGATTGACTGCATCGTCCGGTGTTGCCACTCATCGGACTGCGTGGATTCTGGCGATCCTGGTTCTGGCGTTCCTGACAGTTTTGGCAAACCCGGCGCATGGAGTAGAGGTACCTTCGTTGTACACGGCGCAGGTCGCGCTTGACCAGGAAGAGGATGATCCGCGCGCAATCGCGTACGAAACGGCACTCGCCGATGTGCTGCTACGTGTATCGGGGTCCGAACTGAGCGCGGATCCCGAGATGATCGAGTTGCTGTTTCCGGACCCGGGTGCCTATGTTGTGCGGTTTCGTCCGGGCGCCGATGATACTTTATGGGTGTCATTCGACGGCCGCGCCATCGAGTATACGTTGCGACAGTCGGGCCAGACGGTGTGGGATAGCGATCGGCCGCTGACCCTGATCTGGATCGCCGTAGACTGGGGGCAGGGTGAGCGCGAAATCATTGCTTCCAATGATGCGCAGCGCAGTCGTGATGCGGCACGCTCCATCGATCGCAATCGTTTGTTGCGCCAACGCGTTCTCGATGTCGCTGAGCGCCGTGGCCTGCCTGTTATATTTCCCTTACTCGATACCGAAGACCTGCGAAACATCAGCTTCAGTGATATCTGGGGTGGTTTCGATGAGCGGGCGCTCGAGGCATCGCAGCGTTATAACGCGAATTCGATCCTTATTGGACGAGTTCGAGCGGCGTCAAGTCAGCGTAATCGTTGGACATACTACTTCAATGACGCGAAACGCAGCTGGACCGGTGAGCCCGAACTCGTCGTCAGTCTGGTCGCGGACATGCTGGCCGCAGAATTCGCAATCAGTGCTAGTACGCTGCTCGAATCGATTGAGCTCAGTGTTAGCGGCATTGATTCAGTAGCGGCCTATGGAGCTATGCAGAATATGCTCTCGGGCATGAGTGTTATCGAGAGTTATTCGATCACCGAGGTACACGGCGACGAGATTCGCTATCGCGTCGAAACTCACGGAGGTGCCGAGAGACTGGGCAGAGCATTGCGGTTTAACGGCCTGATCGAGCAAGATAGAGGTGATGACCATCGATTTTCGTTCGACAGGATGAATTCATCGCTGAATTTTTTCTACAGCCCCTAAATAACTAACAAAGTAGTCACCGATTGATGTCCTTACGCTGGTTGCCCAACGCCGTTTCGCTACTGCGCATCGCACTGATCTTCCCGATCCTGGTGTTATTCGTGAATGACGAATTCGGCTGGGCGCTGGGCTTGTTCCTGATCGCCGGCCTGTCCGACGGCGTCGACGGTTATCTTGCGAAGCGTTTTAACTGGCATTCGCGCCTGGGCGCATTCCTCGATCCGGCCGGCGACAAACTCCTCGTCGCCTGGACATTTGGCACGCTTGCGTATCTTCAGCACCTCCCGGTCTGGCTCGCCGCAATTGTGATCGGACGTGACGTCATCATTGTCGCGGGCTCGTTCATCTACCATTACCTGGTCAGGCGCCTTGAAGGTGAGCCAACCCGTATAAGTAAGCTCAATACGGGGCTGGAATTTGTATTTCTCGTGTTCGTACTCTCTCGCGCCGGCTACGATTGGCCGGACAGCATCACGATTATCGTGCTGGGTGCAGCAGTGCTTGTGACCGTCGTCATCAGCGGCTACGACTATGTGTCAAACTGGATTCGAAGCGCCAGCGCCGGAGGCTGATCGATGAATAACGACTTACGTCTTAACTGGCTTGTTGCCATCGCCCTGACAGGCTGGCTTTTCTACTTGTTGGCGCCGGTATTGACGCCATTTGTTGCTGCTGCTCTGCTCGCCTACATTGGTGATCCACTGGCCGATCGACTGCAACGCCTCAAAATGCCGCGAACACTGGCGGTTGCCACCGTATTTCTGCTGACGTTAATCGTTCTTGCGCTGCTGGTGGTCTTGGTCGGCCCGCTCATTAGTACCCAGGTGGCGGCGCTTCTTAAGGCCTTACCTGGCATCGTGCAGCAGGTCGAGCAAGTCTGGTTGCCGCGCTTGATGGAAATGCTCAATATCGAAGCAGGTGACGATGTTGGAATCGGCGCGTTTCTTGTCCGCTATAGTGACATGGCCGGCAGCTGGGGCGCGACGGTGCTCCGGTCAGTGACCAAATCAGGCGGTGCCGTGGCGGCGGCTGTTCTCAGCTTGTTTCTCATCCCAATCCTGACTTTTTATATGTTGCGCGACTGGGACTCGATCATGGCGCGCCTGAGCGCCCTGATTCCAGTGCGTCAGCGTTCGATCGTCGTCGCACTAGCGCGCGAGACGGACGAGGTACTCGGCGCCTTCTTTCGCGGACAGTTGCTGGTGATGCTGGCGTTGGCGGCGATTTATTCAATCGGTCTGGGCATCGTCGGACTCAAGTTTGCTGTCGCCATCGGCGTAGTGTCCGGCCTTGTCAGTTTTATCCCTTACCTGGGTTTCGTATTCGGCATCGTCCTTGCAGCGTTGACGGTGGCGCTGGAACCTAATCCGCTATGGCAGATGGTCGGCGTCGTTGTGACGTTCACGGTCGCACAGTTGATTGAAGGATCGATTCTGACGCCGAAGCTCGTCGGCGATCGCATCGGCTTGCACCCGGTCATCATCATATTCGCGATTGCCGCGGGTGGGCAGTTGTTTGGGTTCTTCGGCATTTTGCTCGCGCTGCCTGCCGCGGCAGTCCTCTCCGTCCTGGTACGATTCGCGTATAAGCGCTATCTGACCGAACACCCTGAAATTGTCGTCGATCATGGCGCTGACGCTGACGACAGCTAGATCACGGGAATTCAGGTTTTGAGTCAGCTGGCATTGCCATTGCGCCTCGCCGATCACGCGGTGTTTTCGAGCTTTTTCAGCGCCGGAAACGAGGCTCTCGTGGCAACGCTGAGCGCATTGGCGGACGGTACGAGTGATGCGGGTTGCTGGCTCTGGGGACCGCCATCAACGGGCAAGACGCATCTGCTGCAGGCCGTATGTGACCGGGCCGGTGATGAGTCGGTTTATGTGCCGCTGGCCCAGTTTGCCGACGCAGATCCGCAGTTGCTTGATGGACTCGCGAGTCGCAATCTGGTCTGCATCGACGATCTCGGCCTTGTTGCTGGCGATGCAGATTGGGAGCACGCGCTGTTCGTCCTGTGCAACCAGATTCTCGACGCTGATGGACGATTAGTGGTCACGGCAGCGGCACCACCCCGTGCGTCGAAGATTCTGCTCGCCGATCTCAGAAGCCGGCTGTCGCGCCTGCCGATTTTTCAGTTACAAGCTCTCGGCGAAAACGAGCGTGCAGCAGCATTGCAATTGCGGGCCCGGCATCGTGGGCTGGATTTACCCAACGAGACGGCGCGTTATTTGCTAACCCGTAGCCGCCGTGACATGACAAGCCTGTACAGCCTGCTCGACAAACTTGACGATGAAGCACTGCGGGCACAGCGGCGCCTGACCATTCCCTTCGTCAAAAGCGTCATGCAAGAACTGTAGGAGCCCACGAATACGACGCACGGCCGGCAGTACGGACATTCCTTGCCGGAATGGCTCGCTGCGCTGCGCTTTATTTCCGGCAAAGAACATCCCTCCTGCCGTCCTCGCGAAGTTCGTAGGGCGGACACGATACGGTAGCTCGTCGAGCGTCGTCGAAGCCGAGCGGAGCAGGGATAGCGAGAGCGAGGATTCGCGGATTGGAGCGAGACAGGGACGTCGAAGCGACATTAAGCTCGAGGAGCTACCGTGTCGGGGCCGACGTTTAGACAGCGGGGCAAATACCCGGGGCCGCGCCCGTGTGGCGGGAGCGCCGGCCGTGCGATAGGGATGCTACGTCTCTAGTTTTTTGGCGATCTCGGCGACGCGTTGGCCCAATGCGCGTGCAAGATTTCGCTCATCGTCGGAAAGGGCATCGGCTTTGCGATTCCAGCTCACATGACTGGCGCCGTAGGGAGTGCCGCCCGTCGTCGTGGTTGACAGTGCCGCCTCGCTGTATGGCAGCCCGACTAGCAACATGCCATGGTGCAACAGGGGTATCGCCATCGTCAAAAGCGTCGACTCCTGCCCGCCGTGAATGCTTGATGTTGACGTAAAAACGCCGGCCGGTTTGCCCGCGGCTTTACCGGCGATCCATTCAGCGCCCGTGCCATCAAGAAAAAATTTCAGGGGTGCCGCCATGTTGCCAAAGCGTGTCGGGCTGCCCATGACCAGGCCCGAACATTCGGCCAGATCATTCACGGTCGCATACGGCGGGCCGGACTCCGGCACGTCGTCCTCGACGGCCTCGACGACGGTCGAAACACGCGGCACGGTGCGTAACTGCGACGCCATGCCAGCAACAGCATCAACTCCATGAGCTACTTCCCGAGCAAGCGATTCGGTCGCACCATGCAGCGAGTAGTACAAGACGAGAACGTCACTCATTTGCCGACCAATTGCAGCACGTTCTCTGCTGGTCTGCCGATTACCGCGATGCCCTGATCCTCGTCGACGATGATCGGACGTTGCAGCACCTTGGGATTTTTCTCGATCCAGGCAGCCAGCTCCGCGTCGCTATCGAGTTGCGGCAGGTCGGTAGCGGCCTTGAACTCGGCTTCACCGCGCCGCAACAAGTCTGCCACGGGCACGCCAAGCAAGGCTGCCAGGCGCAGAATTGTCTGCGCATCCGGCGGCTCGAGCAGGTATTCGACGATATCGGGCGTGATACCCGATGCCTCGAGGATCTGCAGGGATTCTCGAGACTTTGAGCAGCGCGGATTATGGTAAATCGTAATAGTCATGCGGTTTTCGCAAGGAATGTGGTGTCGGCAACCGGGGGCGAACTCTAGCAGGCTCGGGCGCGGGCGTCAGCGGCCACAGGAATGCTTGACGGCACAGGTACGCAATTGGTAGCTTTCACCGGATACCTGATAAATAGAATAATAATGCGTTCACCTAAATTGTCATACATCCTGCGAGGTGCGCTGCTCTCGGCATTGCTGATCGTCGCCGGTTGCCAGACGGCGCCCGTACAGGAAATGAGCGATGCGCGACAGGCGATAACGGTAGCCAAGGAGGCAGGCGCGGCTGAATTGGCAGCTGATGCCCTCAAGGCGGCCGTCGATTACTTGCAAAGTGCCGAGCACTACCTCAACGAACGCGAGTACAAATTCGCGCGCCACGACGCCGAACAGGCCAAGATGAAAGCGCTTGAAGCACTGCAGCGCAGCGCAAGCGGCAGGGAAGACATCCTTTAAGTTAGTACTCCATCAATATCACCTTGACGGAGTAGAAGCCCCGATGCCCAGTGCTCGCCGATTCACGATCAAAGGCCGTGTTCAGGGCGTGTTTTTTCGCGACAGCACACGTCGCGTCGCAGAATCTCTGGATATCAAAGGCTACGCTATCAATCTCAGTGGTGGTGATGTTGAAGTCTTTGCTTGCGGTGACGAATCAGCGCTCGACGAACTGGCGTCCTGGTTGGAGCATGGACCACCGATGGCATTGGTGACCAAGGTGATGGCGGCAGCGGCCGAGTGGCGGCGACTGGAGAGCTTTCGCTCCGGTTAGCTCTGAAACCACTTCTTGGTGAGCTTATCAATGACCAGGTTCGGGTACGCACGTTGTCCGAGACTGCCGTTGTAACGCCCAAGTGCTTTGCGTAGATCGCCTTTTTCTTTATCAAGATAGAACTTCAGTATTGTGCAGCCATAGCGAAGATTAGTCTCAGCGTGTATCAGGTTGTCGCCCGGTCTACCGATCTCATTGCGCCAGAACGGCATGACCTGCATCAAGCCAAGCGCGCCCGCCACCGATACCGCGTAGCGGTCAAAATTGCTCTCTACCTCAATAACAGCGAGCACGAGTTCGGGCTCAAGGCCCGCACGCGATGCCTCGGAGTGCACCAGTGTGAGGATCTTCATGCGTTCATCGTCATCGCGCACCTGGCGTGCGAGGCGCGTGGACATATCAGTCAACCACACCACAGCATCAAAACGATCATCGAAACTGGCGGCGGCACCGGCAGCCTCGCGGAGGATTTCACGGAGTTCAGGGTCGGGCTGCTGGTCGGCCAGAAGCGCGCCCGGCGCGAGGAGAAGCGTCAGGGTGCAAGCGATTATGTGGCTGCGTCCGAAGATCATAACTTCGATATATTATAATAGTATTAGTGGTTTATAGAGGACTTTTGAAGTAAATTGAGAATGGCATCACGTTTCAGGACGCGTGAGTCCTCATCGCGACGGTGACGATACTCGAGTTCGTCGGCGGGCAGGTTGCGTTCTGAAACAACCAGTCGATGCGGGATACCAATCAGCTCGGCATCCGCGAACTTGACACCGGGTCGCACGTCGCGATCGTCGAATAACACCTCGAGTCCCTGGTCCTGCAGTTCCTGGTACAGGCTTTCGGCTGCCTCACGCACCGTGTCGGAGCGATGCATGTTAATCGGCACGAGCACGACATCGAATGGTGCCAGCGGTGCCGGCCATATGATGCCCTTGTCATCGTGGTTTTGTTCGATTGCGGCGGCAACAATGCGTGTAATGCCGATGCCATAACATCCCATCGATAGCGCACGATCGTTGCCGTCGCGGTCCTGCACGGTTGCGTTCATGGCACGGCTGTACTTGTCACCAAGCTGGAAAATGTGACCGACCTCAATGCCGCGCGCGATACTCAACGTGCCCTTGCCGCCGGGCACGGGATCTCCTGCAACGACATTGCGAATGTCGACAGTTTCGGCAGCATCCAGGTCACGCCCGAAATTGGTTCCTGTGAAATGCATATCCACCGCATTCGCGCCACAGACAAAATCTGCCATCGTCGCCGTTGCATGGTCATAGAACACGGGAATATCAAGCCCGATCGGCCCGGCGAATCCGGGCTCGCATCCTGTCACCTTGCTGACCGTTTCGGCATCGGCCATGGTCAACGGCGAGGCAACGCCGGCGATTTTTTGTGCCTTTACGGCATTGAGTTCGTGGTCGCCACGTAAAGCAAGTGCAACGGGCCCAGCGGTGCCTTCGACAATCAGGGTCTTGAGCGTTTGCTGCGCGGAAATCTTCAGGAGTTCGCAGAGAGACTTGATCGTTCCCGCGCCGGGCGTTTCGACTTTGCTGAGTTCCTGCGCAGCAACCGGGCGATCCCCGCCAAGTGCTTGCGTCGCCGCGGTTTCGACGTTTGATGCGTAATCGTCTTCGTCAGAGTAGGCAATGGCATCTTCGCCGGAGTCGGCGAGCACGTGGAATTCCTGCGACTTGCTGCCACCTATGTCACCACTGTCGGCCCAGACGATTCTGAACTTCAGTCCCAGTCTGGTGAAAATCGCAGCATAGGCCACATGCATTTTCTGGTATGAGGCTTCCAGACCTTCGGCGTCGATATCGAAGGAATATGCATCTTTCATAATAAACTCGCGCGACCGCATGACACCGAATCGCGGTCGGATCTCATCGCGAAACTTGGTTTGTATCTGATAAAAATTGACCGGCAACTGTTTGTAGCTGCGCAATTCGCGGCGGGCGATATCCGTAATGACCTCTTCGTGCGTTGGGCCGAAGCAAAATTCACGTTGATGCCGGTCTGACATGCGTAAAAGCAGCGGTCCGTACTGCTCCCAGCGACCTGTTTCTTGCCACAGCTCGGCAGGTTGTACGGCTGGCATCAGCAGTTCGAGCGCGCCGGCACGGTCCATTTCTTCGCGCACCACGGCCTCGACCCGGCGCAGCACACGCAAACCCAGCGGCATCCATGTGAATAAGCCCGAGGCGAGACGCCGGATCAATCCGGCTCGAAGCATTAGCTGGTGGCTGACGATCTCTGCTTCTGCGGGAACTTCCTTGAGCGTCGTCAGCCCAAATTCTGAATATCGCATGGAGTAACACACCCGAACCCGTGTGGCGCAGATTCTAGAGCATAAATTGCTTAAATTGTTGGCTGATGTGAACGCGTGTATTGACTCTGACGCCAAAGCAAGGGATTGTCGCCGCTGTTTGAGTCTGAGTTGGTCCGTTGGAAGGTAGGCGAAATCTGTTTGTAGCCCGCGAGGGTATTCCATTTCTGCTGCTGTGCGCGGTCGGCTTCGGGCTGTCGATGCGATTCGTCAATATCGTCCTTGCCGTCATTTCGATGATGATGGCCGGCGTTTTCTATCTCGTGTTTCGCGATCCACGGCGTGATATCCCTGCGTCGCCTCTGGGAGTCGTCAGTCCCGTCGACGGCGTGGTTGTCGACATCGATCTGACAGACAAAGGCGTGATGCAGGGGGAGGCGCATGTCGTGCGCATTCGCATTGACAGCCTGGGCACCTACACAGCACGTGCGCCGGTCGAAGGCAAAATCATGGATCTGCGGTCAATCAACGGTGACCGGGTTGTCGATTACCGCACCAATGCCCTTTGGCTGCAGACCGATGAAGGTGACGATGTTGTACTGCAATTTCACGGCTACCGTTTTGGGTTCGCGCCGATGTCATTTGTGCGCTTCGGCGAGCGGGTAGGCCAGGGTCAGCGATGTGCTTATCTGCGCCTGACGAGATTCGCCGAAGTGCATCTGCCGATCGAGAGCAAGATTCTCGTCAAGCCGGGCCAGACAATTGCCGCAGGCAGTGATCTGATCGGCAAATTGCCGCACGCTTGAGTGTAATGCGTCTGGCGCCGTGGCAGACTCTTGACATTGTTATTGTGCGCTGACGTAGCGCGAGCAGGATGATCGCGATGACCCCGACAGAACATCAACGACGTGCCTATCTCGAGGCACTGGGAATCGATGTCTGGGTGCCGCGGGACGAGGCAGATCCAGTGGCCGATCTGGTTGACGATGACTCGGCGCCGGAAGCGATGGACTGGCCACAGCTGCGTGAGACGGTCAGATCGTGCACGCGCTGCCGGCTGCATGAGAGCCGCACGCAGACCGTATTCGGCGTAGGATCGTATGATGCCGACTGGATGATCATTGGCGAGGCCCCTGGGGCTGAGGAGGATCGCCGCGGTGAGCCCTTTGTCGGCAGAGCGGGCAAATTGCTCGATCAAATGTTGCGCGCTGTTGGGCAGCAGCGTGACAGTGTGTTTATCGCCAATATTCTCAAGTGCCGCCCGCCCAATAATCGCGACCCAAAACCAGACGAAGCAGCGCAGTGTCGAGGTTACCTGGAAAGGCAAATTGAGCTCGTCAAACCCAAGATCATCCTCGCCGTGGGCCGCATTGCTGCACAAACTTTGCTCGGCACCGATGCACCGGTTGGACAGCTGCGCGGCACGCTGCACTACCTGGGAAAAACTCCGCTCGTTGTCACCTACCATCCAGCATATCTGTTGCGCAGTCCGACGCAAAAACGCAAGGCCTGGGATGATCTTTGTCTCGCAAGCCGTGTTGTGGCGGAAGCTGCCGCATGATCACGGCCATCCACGAGGCGCATGTCGCGATACGGTCAATGCAGCATGATGATCTTGCGATTATTTCGGATATTGAGCGGCGCAGTTATGAATTTCCATGGAGCCATGGCGTATTTCGCGATTGTCTGCTTGCGGGCTACCAATGTATCGTACTCGAGCGCAATGGCGAGGTGGTGGGCTATGGGATCCTGTCGGTCGCGGCAGGTGAGGCACACATTCTGAATCTTTGCGTCGAACTTGATTTTCGCTCCATGGGCTATGGCGAGCGAATGCTCGACGAGATATTGTTTCGTGCGCGGACGTCGTCGGTGCGGGATATCTTTCTTGAGGTGCGGCCGTCGAATAAGAATGCGCTGGCACTATACCGAAGGAAAGGCTTTCACAAGGTCGCGAATCGTCCGGCGTACTATCAGGCACGGAAAGGCCGCGAAGACGCTGACGTCCTGGTCAAGAAACTGACCACCGACGACCAGTAATACCGAAACACGATGTCTGTCATTGAAGAACAAGTCAGGAAGCGCCGCACGTTCGCGATCATTTCGCATCCCGACGCGGGCAAGACCACGCTGACCGAGAAGCTCTTGTTGTATGGCGGCGCGATTCAACTCGCCGGGACGGTCAAAGGACGCAAAGCGAGCCGCCACGCGACGTCGGACTGGATG
>JADFKA010000309.1 GCA_022565135.1 Pseudomonadota bacterium | reverse complement strand
TTCAGTTCCAGCTGCGGCCGCTGATTCCAACTGGTCACATCAGCGTTCGCCTGTTGCCACTCGTCGCTCTCGAGTAAAGAGTCGCGCACGACGTGACCCGTACCGTGCAATCGCGCAAGACGGACCAGCGACAGCGGATTCGAGTAGTCATTTAGCGCCTCGACTGCCTGCTTGGCCGCAGCACGGTCATTGCAAATCAGCACCATATCGCATCCTGCTGCGATCGCGAGGGCGGCCCGTTCGTGCATCGAGCCATATTCAACGGTCGCCTTCATACTCAGATCGTCGCAAAATACGGCACCGCCGAACCCCAGACGCGAACGCAGTTCGCGCTGAATCCAGAACGACGAAAATCCCGCCGGCGTTGCATCCATCTCGCCGTACACGATGTGCGCAGTCATCACACCTGCAATCAAACCATTGTTGTTGAGTTTTTCAAAGGGACGCATGTCGTCGAGCACCGCGCCATATTCGCGTCGATCAACCGGCAATTTCAAATGCGAATCCGCGACAACGGCACCGTGTCCCGGAAAATGCTTGGCGACGGCAGCCATGCCTGCGCTATTGAGTCCACGGCAAAATGCTGCCGCAAGCTCACCGACAGCATCCGGTTGCGCATGGAAAGAACGATCGCCGACGATTTCGCTCACGCGCCAATCAAGATCCACGCACGGGGCGAAGCACAGGTCGATATTTGCGGCACGGAGTTCGGATGCAATCAGCCAACCCGTCTTGCGCGCTATGTCGAGGGCTTGCTGTGGATTGCGATCGTAATCGTGACCGATGCTGCGCATCGGCGGAATGGTGCTAAATCCCCGCCGAAAACGCTGTACACGGCCACCTTCGTGATCGACGGCAATCAACAATGCCGGACTGCGCAGTGCTCGAATTTCGGCAACGAGGTCCGTTATCTGCGCCGGCGACTCGTAGTTTCGAGTAAACAGGATTACACCGCCTACGCCCGGCTCGCGCAACAGATCACGATCGGCCGGGCTCAGCGAGACGTCGTCTATATCGAGCATCACAGGACCAAGTGACATGCGTTGTATCCCTGACTGGGCTGAGCTAGTGCTGCGTCAAGGTTAGTGCGGCTCACTAGCGTGAACCAAGTCATCACGTGATAATAATTCGAGTAATCGTCTATATCTAATTGAAATTACATTATTTTTCAAATACTGCGATTGACTCAACATGGGCGGTATGGGGAAACATGTCGATGATTCCCGCAGCTTCGAGCCGGTAGCCCTGATCCTTCACGAGCATGCCGGCGTCGCGCGCGAGCGTGCCCGGATGGCAGGATACGTACACGATACGCCGGGCACCAACGACGTGCATGTGCTTTACAACGGCCGCGGCTCCGGTTCGTCCCGGGTCCAACAGAACGCTGTCCCAGCCTTCGCGCAGCCAGGACTCGCAGCCATCGATTCGATCGAGGTCAGCAACTCGAAACGCAACATTTCTCAGCCCATTTATGCCCGCGTTATGAGCCGCCGCCGCAACGAGCGCTGACTCACCCTCGACGCCTAACACCACGCCGGCCTTGCGCGCGAGTGGCAATGAGAAGTTGCCGATACCGCAATACAGGTCGAGTACTCGATCGTCCATACCGGGCGCCAGCAACTCGACGGCACGGCTTACCATGCACTGGTTGACCTCGCTATTGATCTGGACGAAATCCACCGGGTCAAACTCGATGCGAATATCGAACTCCGGTAACGAGTAGCACAGCGCTGCGTCGATCTCTTCAGGGTGCAACAATTCGATTGAATCAGGGCCGCCGGTTTGCAGGTACACGCGAACATCGTGTTCGTCGGCGAATGCCCGCAACAGCGCCTCATCAGCTACCGATGGTGTGTCGAGCACACGAAACACCAACGCCACGGCGTTGTCGGCAACCGCAACCTCGATCTGCGGCAGGCGGGTACTAATCGAAAGTCGTCCGATCAGGATACTGAGCGGGTCCATCATGGCATCGACAGGTCTGGCGAGAACTTCGCATCGATGCATATCCGTGATGAACGGCGCATGACGTTCGCGGAAACCGACGAGTACCCTGCCCTTGGCGTGCACGTCCTTGACGGCAAGTCTCGCGCGACGCCGATAATTCCAGGCGGGCCCGACAATGGGTTCGAGCCAGCGCGCGGGGGCAACCTGACCAATGCGCTGCAAATTGTCCTGCAGGGTTTGAAATTTGATCTGCCGCTGCTGCTCGCCAGTCACATGCTGCAGCGCACAGCCTCCGCAGCGGCCGAATACCTCGCAACGCGCCTCGATGCGCTCGGGCGAGGCATCGAGTACCTCGAGCAGTTCTGCTTCGTCAAACTTGCGTCGCGACTTGCGGCGAATAAAGCGCACCTCTTCGCCGGCCAGTGCCCCTGCGACGAAGACTTTCTTGCCGCTCAGTGCGGCAATACCGCGACCATCGTGCGTGACGG
>JADFKA010000025.1 GCA_022565135.1 Pseudomonadota bacterium | reverse complement strand
GACTTCGATATTTTGCTTGATCGAATCAAGCAGCGTTTCGATACCAGAACGGAAATCTATGGCGTTCCGCAACTGACCTCTAATCAGCTCATTGGAGCGGCTAGCCGATTCGTTCCGATCGACAGAAACCTGTTACTGAAATGACAGGCTGTCGCCTGTTAACTCGCACAAACGTTTGATGGAGATGCGTTATTTTCTCACGCGAGCTCGATACCGTCGGCCCTTGAGGGGCCATGGAAGATGTTTTGAATTCCCGCGAACAAATAGTTCCAAGGACGCCTGTTGTAGTCCCATAAAACAGGAAAAACGTAGCGGATTTATTTTGCACACGTAGGAAATGAGTTCCTTCGGACCAGCGCCTATTCCTCTGCTTCCTCACCCTCAAGCGCTTCGGCATCGAGCAAAATCGATTCAATCTCGCTGTCGACATCCTCGCTTGACTCTACGAGCATCTTTTCAGCGGTCACGTTAATTTGCTCCATGGTCGTGAGGCGTATCTGCAGCTCCTCAATCGGCCCCTCGGTCTGTGTCTCGTCGCCTTCGTCTGCCAATGCCAGGCCGCCGGTCAGGCACATTACTGCGATGATGAGTATCTTCATTGTCACCTCCTCTGACATTGTAAACACGCCGAGCGCTTGCCGGCTCATTCGCCATGGTCCCAGATGCCCTCCTCGTTCAGGGCATAGATAAACCGGTAACGGCGATGATTGCCTTTGACGATCGTGTCGTCCGATTCCAACAGCCACGACGACCCATCATCACGTCGAATGGCAAGCACGGCATGGTAATCTCTTGCCCTCTTCTCGTAAGTCACGAGCACACGCATATCCTTCGCAGGAAAGCCGAGCTCGCGCAGCAAGAAGTATTTCGCCACGGCGTAGTCCTCACAATCGCCGCCACGCTTGAGAAATTCGAGTAGCGTCGACCAGTGGTTCTTGAGTTCGGCTTCGCCGCCGGGCACTACCGACAGTGATGTCTGGCGGCGATCGACCCTATAGCGTCGCTTGTTGATGTAACGATTGACCAGCCGCAGCTGGCGGTCGCGATCAAGCGCTGCGCCTTTAACCAGGATGTAGCGCAACGATTTGAGCTTGCCGCTGCAGGCACTCTCCTCTTCCAGACAGCGCCTGATCGCTTCGCGCTCGATGGTATGTCGTTCGAGGTTTTGCGCCCAGGCCGGCCATGCCGTTGCTTCGGCGAGAAAATCGTCGGGGGCATCGAACCTGTAGTTGGCGATCGCCGTCGCTGAAACCAGTAACAAGGCCCAGGCACCTAGTCTCAGCATTGCTTGTATTCGCATCGACATGATCCTCGCGCAAAGAGCCGCAGACTGCAACAGAGCCCTTCGGTGGCCGATATAACGAAAACCCGGCTACTACTCAGCCAATGGCAACCCCGGCAGGGCCGGACAAATCTGCAGGAAGCAGATTTGGAGCGCGTAGCGACCCGAACGAAGTGAGGGCAAGGGCCATGGACAGCCCGCAGCCAATCAACCACCGACACACGGATTTTCAGTCCGCTGCTCTACCCTCTATAGCGCAATTGCCTACTGTGGGATTGTCACCCACCGCGGCCTCGCCGGTCCCTTAATCCACGTGCCCGGACGCTCTCGGAAAAAGGTACCGGATTTATTTTTTGCGAAATAAATCCGGTACCTTTAGTCGGAGGACGATTCAGAAGGTGCCCCATCCCGACACCTCCATGAATCGATAGAGACATTTTTTCACCACAGATTCATCCTGGTAATGCTCATAGGGCACGCTGAAGATCTGCTCAGGCGTGTTGTTCCACAGCAGATCGAAGTGCCTTCGGGCATCACTCAGAACTGTCGAAGAGTACGACGCTCGAACCAACACATCTGTTTCGAGGTTGAAGTTGTCGAGATTGCGCCGCGTAAAGTTGGCAGAGCCCAGCAACAAACAGCCCTCGCCGCTCTTGCCTTCGACCAGCATCATCTTGGCGTGACAATGTTCGCCGTGAGTATGCGCCCACCGTACCTCGATATTCGCCTGGCGGAGTTCCGCTGCCACGGGCCGATTCGGAATGCCGTATTTTCTGTGTCCAAATGCATCCTTATTCGGATCAAGCAATACGCGCACTATTACGCCCTTTTGTCTGGCGCGTTGTAGCGCGCCGATAATGTCACGGTCAGACAGGTAAAAAGTAGCCAGATCGATGCGCTCACCCGAGGTCGCCTTTTCGATAATGCGCAGGGCCTCAGTTTTGATGGCCTGCTCGGTCAGGATTTGCACCGATACACCGGGCTCCTGGCCAGGCACTGCCACAGGAAGCCGCAGCGGCTTCTCTCCCGAGAGTTCAAGTACCGCGTTTTCCGAGGCCAGTAAATCTTCGGTGGCCGGGCCAGTGAACCGGAGCGCCGCGTTGGTGTTTGCACTGCTTGCGTCTTGCGCGTTTGCCGAGCTCACGAGTCCGACCAGTTCGTCGCCATCATCGCAGATCAGTACCTTGCGGTGGTTCGCTTTGTAATTCAGCAAGGCAAGATAGCTGCGTAAGGTGGCTCTACCGCCCGAATCGAAGGGATTTGGCAGGAATCCACGCTGCGAGTTGCCGAGAGGCCTGATCAACAGGCGCCAGAAGAAGGAGTACATTGGATTGCTATCTCGCAAGCGGCTGAGGTCCGTCGTGACAACGGTAATGCCGGCATCTGTCAACCGCGCGAACTGCGTCGAGGGCAGCGAACCGTAGACCGTATTTATCGGGTCCGTAATAACGGTGATTGTGATGTCCGGATGGGCTTGTTTCTGGTGCAACAGGGTATCGGTCAATTCGCTCGACAATAGCCGGGTCGTTTCCGGTTGCCCCCGCTGAAAGTCGTTGTAATAGAACATGTCCAGGAGCACCAGTTTCCGGGCCCTGCGTATCAGGTCGAACGCCGCATCAAATATCTGCTGGTCGATGTGGCGCATGCCATCCGCATCCACCCAGGTCTTGTCACCCAGAAAGGCGACCTGCGATGCGTCGTACACGCCACCGGCAAAGCAAAGGCCGGCTGGCAATGCCCTCCGCCATCGTCGACCGCGTTTTTGCTTGCTCATGACCGGATATTATCTTACGGGAGCGTGCCCGGAGGCCACCGCGAAACTAGGTAGCATGTCAATCAAGCACCGACACGCAGATTTTCAGTCCAGAGTTGGCAGGCTTCCGGCCTTATATTTCAATAAGTTAGCGGGGCGTCCGTTGCCTAATTTGCATAACGATGCAGGACTGTGCACAGCGCATTCACGCAAATTTGACGCGCGACATCCAGCGGACGACAGTGTCTATCAGGTTGCTTATCTGGCGGCCTCTTTGCCCAGGCTGTGTATGGCACGGTGCGCCTCTTCAATTGCGCTTTCGGTCATCGCGTTGGACGCAGCGTCTGTACCGGCGAACGCGATATTGCCGACACGTTGCCGCGCATCGACCCAGGGGCGCCGTTCGTGTCGCCACCACTTCGGCCGCCAGGCCACGTCGCCTGACTCGGCATCGGTCGAGTACGCGTAGCCGTGCGCCCATCGATTGACGGTTATGCCTGCGATATCAAGCGCCGGATCGAAGCCACCCGGGCCCAGCATGCGGCCAAGCTGGTCACGCACATTGCGCTCGAACGTCTCGAACGTTGTCTCGAGCAAGGCTTGCCGCCCCGCCCGGAACTGCTCGGGCGCCGGCAATCCCGGTGCCAGCGGAATGTGCTGCAGGTGCAGGACGACCGGCTCATCGGGCGACTGGGAAAAACGGTAATCGCCCATGCTCACCGGGTGCGTAAACATCACGGTCTGGAAGAAACTGCCGGGGCAATAGGCTCGCCGCAGACCGACATTGACCAGACTTCGCCAATTGCGGATCAGCACGTTGGTGTAGACGAGTGGCGCGCGAACAGAACTGCCAAACGCTGCGGCCTGGTCCTCGGGCACGTCGGGACAGATATGCGGCAGCATCGCGTGGTAGCCGGCCCAGACAACCTTGTTTGCCGTCACCGTCCGACCTTGGTCGCCACTCACGTAAGTGACGTCAACATCGGCGTCGAGCTTGCCATCCTGATGACGCAGACCAACCACCGTACTGCTCAGACGAATGCGGGTGAGATTCTCAGGCTGATCAAGAACGGAATAGTCGAAGCGCGCGGTTACGATATCCTCCATCGAGCTACCCGCTGCTACTTCGGGAATCAGCTGGCGGACCAGCAAGCGGGCAACCGACGCATTGCCGTCAGGGAAATAGAAGTTGCCATCATCTTCTGCACTGTCTTCTTCGTCGTCGTGCCCGATGTCCATTCCAGCGAACCCCGGGTAACCCTCCCTCCAGGCGATCCAGGCCGGTAATGCATCCGCACCAATTGCCCAGACGGCATGCGGCCATTTTTGCACGAACGCGAGCACTTCCTCGCCGAGCCCGGCAAACTTCGCGAGATAATCACGCCAGCTGTGCGACTCGAGCACAGCGCGACGCTCAGCCGGTGTCATGCCGGACAGGTAGTCTTGTTTGTCGGCGAGCAGTCGTGCAAGCTCCGCCTTCGCCGACAATGACAAAGGTGCATCGCCAAGCGACTCGCCAAGATCATACTGACCGGTCGCGAGGTAGTCGGCGCCGAAAGTTTCCTTGTCAAAGAAGCTCACACGACCGACACCGTGCGATGCGAACAGGCCTTCGTGGTAGAACTCACTATGGCGGTCGGTATCGATGCCAAGTTCCCGGATCACCTGTCTGGCGATCGTAGGATATGTTTTTGGCGCCTCAATGAGCATCGTGCCGCCATACCCGATAAAGGTACGCCCATCGAGCGTAAACTCGTTGCGTTTCGCATGCCCGCCAAAGTCATCGTGATTGTCCAGGATCAGGATGCGCGCATGCGCCTGCACATCGCGACGGTAGATGTACGCCGCCGACAAGCCACTGATGCCCGCACCGACAACGACAAGATCGTAGTGCTCACCGGTATTCTCAACCGCCCAGTGCCGGCCCTGAACTGTGGCGTGAGCCACTTCGAACGAACCCGGGTGCGAACCGCGCATCCCGGTCTCGGCCGGGGGGTAGTACGGTGCAGGCAGGTCTGCAATCGGGCCGTCGTTTCTTCCGCAGGCGGGTAGCAGCGAGGCGCCGATCGCGACACTGATCCCATTCAGGAAGTCACGCCTTGATATTGCCCGGCCCAAGCCTAAGCGCCGATCACGCGAGTTCATCAACCTCCCCGAAAGACCGATTTCCCGGGAACATAACCGGTTTCATTATTCCGGCGGAATCTCGGTGTAGTGCAGGCTGACCACCTTCCATGCGCCATCGATCTTTTGCCACACGTCGGTCTCGAACGCTTTCGTCACAAAGACTTCACCGTCTGGCTCGCGCAAACGGTAGTCGATGAAGTACGACGCAACGGCGACATTGCCACCAGGCATCACCTTCACCTGTATATCCGACAGTTCGTTTTTCTCGACGGCGCCCCCGGCGTCGACCAGCTCGGTCCACTCCTCGTGGTACGCCGACACCTTCTGTCGGGCACCGGACCAGTACAACAGCGCATCATCGCTATAGTGGCTGAAATAGTCTTCTACCTTATTGCTGGCATACGCACCGTTGAACGTTTTGACCGCGTTGCGCACCGCGGCGTCCGCCGAACTATGTTGCTCAGCCATTGCCGAAAACGAAATCAGGACAGCGATGAGACAGGTCAGTATCTTATTCATGGAATTAGCTCGCTCTTTGATTTTATTGGTACCGCACTCAATCAGCATACCGGAGTTTTCGTCGCGGCATAAGGCTGGGCCCGATGGACGCTTTCAGGGCATTTTTGACAAAGTAAACCTTATGATGCTCTGCCAAAGTCAGAACGGCCCGGACCTGGACCACTGTAACCTTTTCGGTCGATACGGCAACTAGTACTTGTCACAGAAGGGATTCTGGAGCTGGTATCGCCCAATTGTCGGTAGCAGCGGTTCTGCTATTGAATTCCGCCGTCTCGATCAAAAACATTCGGCTCAAAATTCTTTTCTGGCGCGTCAATTCAAAACGACTGACAACAACGAAACAAGAAATTGAGGAGCAACAAATGAATCAACCAGTTGAAAAAATTGTTCTTGGCCTGATTGCAAGCCTGTTTCTTATGGCGGCATATGGGTCGGCCCTGGCTTCAGAAATGAAGATAAGCGGTACCAAGGCGACCCAGGTCGGTGAATATGAGTCCAAGAACCGGTTCTGCTACGACGGCAGTTGTGTCATTCATGGTACTGGCGATATAAGTATCGTTGTAGATCCGGAAACCAACAGCGGCCAAATCACGGCCACGTTCAACGGATCCGATGGAGAATGGAGGATTGTCGCAAACGAGTTTCAGATGATCAGAACAGATGTCAATCTGCACGGCGCCACTGGCGGTGATATCGATCCCAAAATGAGCCCACCGCTGCTGCCGCAGGTATGGACCTACCTCGCCACCTGGGGGCCAGGCCAAGCGTTCCTTAACGGCGAATTGGCCTGGATGGGGCCGACTCACATGATGTTCACCGAGCAGGTCAGAGACAGTAAGACCGGCAAGGTTGATTACAAAGGACCAATGATGGCGAAGGAGTATGGCGGCTCGATTTTTAACAAACACGCTGTGCAAGTCCATATCGTGTCCCACCCGCCGGGAGATCCGGTCCCGGGTACTCTGCCGCCATTCCCCAAGTTCGTGCACCTCATGTACGACGACGTTACCTGGCACTAAACAAGAACGTTTGCAGATCGTAGTGGATACAGGGGGTTGGGGACACTGTCCCAACCCCCCGCCTTTACGGCACATAATTAGAGGCCACTTTAGTGCCAAATACCCGCCCGCTCCGACTCGCTATGTGTGCGCTGTCGCTTGTCCTTGCTGCACCCAGTTTTGGCAGTGACGAGCAGGCACTACAGGAAAACCCGGAAACCCAGGCCGTCACGGTCGAGATCAAAAACCTCCAGTTCTCGCCGCTCGAGCTGGTCGTCGCTGCAGGCACGACTATTAACTGGCTCAATCTCGATCCGCTCGATCACGACGTAACCAGTGGCGTGTCTGTCTTAGGGCGCCAGACCAGGGACATGAAGCAGACCAAATTTCCCGATGAAAAGTTCGCATCCGGCCTGTTTGGGAAAGGCAAGACCTTCTCCGTTACCCTTGAAGAAAAAGGCGAATATGATTATTACTGTAATATTCATCCGTTCATGGTTGCGAAAATTATTGTCAGGTAAACAGGCTTAATCCGCTCATCGAGCGAGTCAACGCGGCGGTTGCGGTCTGGCCGGGCTTTGCCACAGAGGCCCGCGTCAGCGATGACAGGATCTTCATCGTTCGCGGAATCGAGCACCAACCCGCGGATAGTGACAGATCATATCGCCGCACCGGGTGGTGCTTTCCGGCGACAGGATGCATTATCTCCAAACTCCGGCGAGACCAGGACTCATGCCGACCGAATCCGTTCAGTACCGCCTGCAAGGCCGAGTCGCTACCCTTCGTATTGACGACGGCAAGCGCAACGCCCTGACACCACAAATCCTTCGGGAGATCTATCGGGCTCTCGATCAGGCCGAATCCGATCGGGCGATCGTGATCATCAGCGGCCGGGAATCCGTCTTTTCAGCGGGCTTCGATCTCAACGTGATGAAGCGCGGTGGCATCGACGCGTTGCGCATGCTGCGTGCGGGCTACGCCCTGCCCGCCCGCGTCCTGGCCTATCCTTACCCGGTCATCGCTGCCTGTAATGGTCACGCACTGGCGATGGGTGTTTTTCTGATGCTGTCCGCCGACTATGTCATCGGCAGTCGCGGGGATTTCAAGATTGCGGCCAACGAGGTGGCCATCGGCCTGACTATGCCGCGCGTCGCCGCCGCCATGTTGCGTCATCGGCTGAACCCGGCGGCGTTCCAGCGGGCGGTGACGCTGTCGGAATACTTCGACGTCGAGGCCGCGCGGACTGCCGGTTTTTTCGACGAAGTGGTCGATCCCGGGGAACTCATACCGCGCGCCGAGGCGCACGCTGAAAGCTTGCAAGCACTCGATCCCCGGGCGCACACAACGTCCAAGCGCCGCATCCGCGCTGCGCTCATCCGCAGAATTCGGTACAGCATTCCGCTGGATCTTCTGGATGCCGCAATTACGGGCCTGCGAGGCAGGCGGTCACGCTAGTCTTCCTCGGTAAGATCGAGCGTAAAGGAAAGCGGTACGCTTTCCGGGTTATAGCAGATCTCATCATCGCAGGCCTGGTAGTTGAACGTGCCCGTCAATGTCAGGGCATCGAGCTCAGCGAGCTCAGCCTGTGCTTCATTGGACGCTTTAACGACGACTTCCTGCAACAACGTGAACGGATGCTGGTATACCGGCACATGCTCGTCAAGCGGCTCGAAATAATAGATCTCGGATTCCGGGTACGCGACCGGCTTGTAGCGAACGCTGGGATTGGGATCGAGGTTTAAGCCGATGACACGGTAACGCATTTTCTCGGCACCAGGCGCATACACATGCATGCCGGGCTTGGGTTCTACTTTGACAACAATGGAGAACCGCGAGCCGGCCGTTACGGTGTCATTGCTCGGGTAGGCCGTAAAATCCAGCTGATCGCTCGATCCTTCAATCGCCGCAACAGGAGACAAATCGATGCCTAGTTTCAGCATCACGTTCGCTGTCGTATTCCGTTCGCGATAGAACTCCTCGAAGAAACGCGATTCAACACGGCCATCTGTGTCGAGCATGAATGTGCCCGGGAAGGGAGTGCCGACGACTTCGGGAAACATGCCGGAGACCGCCACGAACTTTTGCACGTCGGCAAGCAGCCCGGGGTCGTCCTTTCGGGGACCCGCTGCTTCAACTGCCACGGTGTTGAGAATACCGTACGCCTTGATGACCGCGGAATCGGCGTCCGACAACAACGGGAAGGTGATGCCCCGCTCCTCGGCGAAATTGGCGAGTATTTCCTGTGAGTCGTAGCTGATGGCTGCGACACCAATGCCAGAACGGCTCAGTTCTTCGAGGCGGCCCTGCAACTCCACGAGTTGCGCTTTACAGTAGGGTCACCAGTCAGCCGAACGGTAAAACAATATCAGGCTGCCGTTCGGTCCTCTTACGGACTGGAGAGTATGACGCAGGCCATTTTGATCAGGCAGGTTGAAGTCGGGCACCTGATCACCCACCTGCGGACCGAGTGCCGATACATCGATTTGCGTCCTGGTTTGTGCTGCGGACGGGGTTGAATACACCAAAAACAGGCACGCAGCGAACATTGTCGTACGAAAGACTATTCCCATGCGCGACATATTAGCATTCGGATCCGACCGTGACTAATGGGGGTTGGCGATCAAATGTGTAAGAGAAGCACGCTGCGCGGCGCAGGACGCTCTCCGTATCAATACCGGGCCAGTCGCTGGATGCAGTGACAAGTCGGTCGAATAGTGCTCAATCGTATTAGTCGAGTGAAGGTGGGCGACCCAGGCTAATCGTGCCATCCGGATTGGTGGTAATACTCCTGCCATGACTCATATCACGGGACAGAGTCACCCGGTATTCCTGTTTTACCGGAACGCAAAATGTCAGCGCATCATCACAGGCATAATATTTCACCTGCAGGTCGAATGTCTGTCCCGGTGTATCAGCATCTACTTCCAGCAGGAATTCACGGGGATCGGCATCGGCCTTCTCTTCCGGGTGCGCACCGGTCCCTTTGGCAGGTGCAATAGTTACTCCCTCTGCTGCGGTTATTTCGTACTGCAACGGGGGTGCTTCGTTATTCCAATGGACGCGATAAAGAGGATCAAGGTGAAAGCCGATGTACATGGTCCCGCTACCGGTCCGGTACAGCGCCGGCGTCCCTTCTGCGCGCAGTTTGGCGTAAAAAGGGGTCCTGCTTGTTTCCAATACCGGTTCGTGCACCATCGGCATACTGCCGTCAGGTCGTTCGACTCGCTCGACGATACCCTTGGCAACAGTCGCGATCGGTGGTTGTGCTGATAAATCCAGGTCAGATACCCTGGTCGGATTGTCGACCGGACCTACAAGTCGTTCCAGATCTTTTCTTAATTCCGACGGGTTACTCCAGGCTCGCCTTGCCACGACGACGCCATCGGGATCCACGACCAGTTCGCTGTTCGGCGTTTGACCCATGGCTTCGTGGTAGACGTTGTCCATACTGTCTGACAGCCAGGTAATGCTTGAGCCCAGGCGACGTTTCGCCTCCATGATATGCATCAACCGCTCCTGGATAGTGAACGGACTGACATAATTGTCATATTCCGGATGAGCCAGCGGCTTATAGATGTAAAAAAACTCCACACCTTTAGGCTGGTAGTCCAGCTTCACCGTCTCCAGACCTGGGACGTTTCTAAGAAAAGGGGGTCAGGTCAGGCAGCCGAGTACCAGAACCATGTAGTTTTCATTCGCCAACTCGCGAATATTGACCGGATTGCCCAGGTCATCGTAGATGGTAATGTCAGGAAGTGCTGCGCCGACCCTTGGTGCATCGGCCTCGAATTTTTCGATTAGCGGCGGCTGCGCTTGTGAAAAAGCCGTATTCGATCCGAGATACAACAGCAGGCCCACAAGAAGGCCGGCATTGACCCGGCTACTTAAAACATTCTGACAGAGTACAGCCATCTCGCTAATATACACAGAGTCGGTTCCCTGTTCCATTTTGCGCAGAGCGGTCGGTGATATCAGCCCAACCCGTCGGTGGATGATACGATGGCGATGCGGAGAATTTAGAGTCGCAGGCTTCAATACTATTCCTTACGTACCAGATATTTAGTGTGGACAGCGAACGCACACCTTATAAAGGCAGGCTCCGCAGGTTGCCATCGGTCGACCGGCTGTTGCTTGGGTTTGACGAAGCGATAGAACAGTTCGGTCGCAAGGCGACTACCTCGGCTCTCCGGGAAGCGCTCGGAGACCGCCGGAAGCGAATCGTTTCCGGCGAACCATCGAGTACGGATGAGATTGCGATCAGACAGACTGCATTGAAGATGTTGCGAGATGGAGCGGCACCCGGACTGCGACGTGTATTCAATCTCACGGGCACGGTGCTACACACAAATCTCGGGCGTGCGATTCTTCCTGCGGAGGCCATTGAAGCCATCAAATCTGTAGCGACGGACTACAGTAATCTCGAATTTGACCTCGATAGCGGCAAACGGGGTGATCGGGAGACCCACGTAGAAAAACTTCTGTGCGAGTTGACAGGCGCCGAAGCCGCGACCGTCGTCAACAATAACGCTGCAGCGGTACTGCTGGTACTCAACACGCTGGCCATGAACCGGGAAGTCCCTGTGTCCCGCGGGGAACTGGTGGAGATTGGCGGCTCGTTCCGAATTCCCGAGGTGATGCAACGAGCCAATTGCACGCTGATTGAGGTTGGTACGACAAACAGAACCCACCTCAAAGATTTTCGTGACGCCATCAATGATCAATCAGCGCTGTTGATGAAAGTACACACCAGCAACTACAAGATCGTCGGTTTTTCTTCCGAGGTCGATCTCACTGGGCTTGTCTCCATCGGGGAAAAACACAAAATCCCGGTGATGGAGGATTTGGGGAGCGGGGCGCTTATTGACCTGAGCCGATACGGTCTACCCAAGGAACCGGTTGTCGCTGAGCGGATTGCCTTGGGCGCAGATATCATTACTTTCAGCGGAGACAAGATACTTGGCGGCCCGCAAGCAGGGCTCGTGGTGGGCAAAAAAGTCTGGGTCAGCCAGATGAATAAAAATCCCCTCAAAAGGGCTTTGCGCTGCGGCAAGCTTACCCTAGGGGCATTGGAAGCAACTCTAAGACTCTATCAATATTCGGTCAATATTGCCGACGATATCCCGACGCTGAAGGCCTTCACCCGATCCCTCAAAGAGATCGAAGAAATGAGCGAACGGCTGCTCCCCCCCCTCCAAAAGGCACTGGGGCAAGGGTTTCATCTAGTCTTAGAAAAACCCCGTGAATGACAGATTTACATGGTGGTTCCGGTACTTGTGCTCGGATCCGGCAACGCCATCGACGCCCAGTCACTCTGCATGGCACGTCGAACGGTCTGGACCGTGTCGTCCGCCACGGTGCCCTGGAAGCATTGGGAGTTGATCACCCGGGAGGCCCACACGCCAGTGAGGTCGACGCC
>JADFKA010000024.1 GCA_022565135.1 Pseudomonadota bacterium | reverse complement strand
CAACTGGCGATCAGCAAAGCACAGCAGCGATTAAAAGCAGCCAGGACAGTTGTGCGCAAGAAAATCGTGTCGGGTCCTGCATTGCCGGGCAAACTCGCCGACTGCACGTCGCAAGAGCCCGAGTTGTGCGAAATTTTTCTTGTCGAGGGCGATTCAGCCGGCGGTTCGGCCAAACAGGCACGCGACCGCAACACACAGGCGATCATGCCGCTGCGAGGCAAGATACTGAACACCTGGGAAGTCGATTCAGCAGAAATTCTCGCGTCGCAGGAAGTGCATGACATCAGCATTGCGTTGGGCATCGATCCGGGCAGTAACAATCTCGATAATCTTCGCTATCACAAGGTTTGCATACTGGCCGATGCCGACTCGGATGGCCTGCATATTGCCACGCTGCTCTGCGCATTATTTCTGCGTCATTTTCGAGAGCTCGTGTTGGCCGGGCATGTATATGTCGCGATGCCGCCATTGTTTCGCATCGACGTTGGCAAGGAAGTCTTTTACGCGCTGGATGACAGCGAACGCACAGGCATTCTCGATCGCATCGAAGCCGAAAAATTGCGTGGCAAAGTAGTGATCACGCGCTTCAAAGGTCTGGGAGAAATGAATCCGTCACAACTGCGTGAGTCAACGATGAATCGTGACACGCGACGACTTGTGCAACTCACGGTTAGTGACAAGGATGAAACCGATCAGCTGATGGATATGCTGTTGGCCAAGAAACGAGCCAAGGATCGCCGCAAGTGGCTTGAAGCCAAAGGCAATCTTGCCGAGGTGTAAGCAATGCAGAACAGTTTGAATCTCGAGGGCGTGGAGCAGATGCCGCTCAGGGAGTACACCGAGAAGGCGTATCTCGATTACTCGATGTACGTCATTATGGACCGCGCTTTGCCGCAGATCGGCGACGGTCTGAAGCCGGTGCAGCGACGCATCATTTACGCGATGAGCGAACTCGGCCTGTCGGCAGGCCAAAAACCGAAAAAATCAGCGCGCACTGTCGGCGATGTTATCGGCAAGTACCATCCGCATGGTGACTCGGCCTGTTACGAGGCGATGGTGTTGATGGCGCAGGATTTTTCGTTCCGTTATCCGATAATTGACGGGCAGGGAAACTGGGGCTCGACGGATGACCCGAAGTCGTTCGCCGCGATGCGTTACACCGAATCCCGGCTGACGCTGTACGCGAAGAGCATGCTCGTTGAACTGGGTCATGGCACGGTCGACTGGTCGCCGAATTTCGATGGCACTCTCAGCGAGCCCGTTGTATTTCCGGCGCGACTGCCGAACCTGATCCTCAATGGTACGACGGGTATTGCGGTTGGCCTGTCGACGGATGTGCCGCCACACAACCTCAGAGAAGTCGCGAGGGCACTGATCCACCTGATCGATAACCCCAAGGCGACGGTGGCGGCCTTGATGCAGTACATCAAGGGCCCGGACTACCCGACCGGTGGTGAACTTGTCACGGCGCGCGAGGATATCAAAGAGATTTATAAAACGGGCAGTGGCACGTTGCGTCTGCGCGCCGTGTACAAAATTGAAAACGGTGACATCATTATCACGTCGCTGCCGCACCAGGTATCGGGCAGTAAAGTGCTCGAACAAATTGCTGCACAGATGCGCAACAAGAAATTACCGCAGGTCGAGGACTTGCGCGATGAATCCGATCACGAAGACCCGACCCGACTCGTTATATCCCCGCGGTCGCATCGCGTCGACAAGGATGAGTTGATGTCGCATTTGTTTTCGACAACATCATTGGAGCGTACCTGTCGCGTCAACATGAACATCATCGGGCTCGATGGACGACCGCAGGCGTTTGGTCTTGTCAGCTTACTCACGGAATGGCTCAAGTTTCGCAAAGACACCGTCAAACGACGCCTGGCGCATCGGCTCCAAATTGTTATTGATCGTTTGCAAATCCTCGATGGTTTGCTTGTCGCCTACCTCAACATCGACGAAGTTATCGCGATTATCCGCAAAGAAGACCAACCGAAACCTGTCTTGATGCAGCGGTTCAAGCTAAGTGATGTGCAATCGGAAGCGATTCTTAATCTGCGGCTGCGAAATCTCGCCAGGCTCGAGGAAATGAAAATTCGAGCTGAGCAAGATGAGCTTGAAGAGGAGCGTGCGACACTCGAGATTTCGCTCAAGAGCGCTGCCCGACTGAAAACGCTGATCAAGAACGAAATTCTTGAGGACGCCGAGGCCTACGGCGACGATCGCCGTACGATCATCGTCGCACGCGAGGCATCTCAGGCCCTTGACGAGACCCAGCTTGTCGCAAACGAACCTGTCACGGTGATCCTTTCGCAACGCGGTTTCGTGCGTGCCGCCAAGGGTCACGACGTGGATGCGCTCGCGCTCAGCTACAAGTCGGGGGATGACTTTCTGGCAGCAGCGCAAGGGCGCAGCAACCAGCTCGCAATGTTTATAGACAGCACGGGCCGCATCTACAGCGTAATGGCGCACACGCTGCCGTCCGCGCGTGGTCAGGGAGAACCGCTATCGAGCCGTTTCAAGCCACCCGACGGCGCCGAGTTTTGCGGCACGATGATCGGCGATAGCGAAGATAAATACTTGCTCGCGAGTGATGCCGGTTACGGGTTTATCGCCGCACTTGGTGATCTGGTCACACGCAACAAAGCGGGCAAAGCAGTACTGCGTGTAACTGGCGGCGGTCGGGCTGTCGTGCCATCACGGGTGCTGGCCGAATCTGAATGCCTGATCGCGGCAGTGAGTTCTATCGGCAGACTGTTGTTGTTCGAGATGGATGAATTGCCCGAACTTGCAAAAGGCAAGGGTAACAAGCTGATCAACATACCGGGCAAAAAATATCAAAGCGGCGAGGAGCAACTCGTCGCCACCGCGGTCGTTCCCGAGGACGGCAATCTGCAGGTTTATTGCGGTACACGCATGATGACGATCAAGTGGGATGACAGCGACCCATACTATGGAGAGCGCGCGTTGCGCGGCAGTCTGCTGCCGAAAGGCTGGCGCAAGGTCGATCGGCTGGTTGGCGTAACGAGCTAGCCCGGATTATGCATGAATCAATCGGGCTAGCCGCCTTTGGAGCCGGACTTGCCCGTCTGGAATTCCAGGTCTGTCGTGACGTCGATATCGCGCGCAGGCATTTCGGCGGTCGCATCGTTTGATGTCATGTTAACTGTGACAGCATCGTCACTGCTCGTATCGTCGTTCTTGGCAGGTAAGCTCGAGGGTACATCGAGGGCCGTAACCGACGCGAGCGACATGTCGGACTTGTCGCCAGCGCCGCTGTCATCCATGTTTTTGACAAGGGCTTCGGCGGCTTTCTCAATTTCCATATTGAGCGCCTGGGTGGCAGTAAACTCGTTCTCGTAATCTTTCTCGAGGGCGTCAATATCAACTTCCTCAGTGAGCGTGTAGCTGCCCGTACCGTGAGTCTCGTCGATGATATCGACAGCGATCGCCTCCAGATCTCGTTCGGTAACATCGTCCAGACGCGGCATCTTCGTTGCGTCAACGATGACAGACATGTCGTATTCGTCCACGGCATCCGTATTACTGGCCAATACCTCACTTTCGAGGATCGAGCCTGTTTCAAAAAACATCGGTGGGATGATGTCGGTTTGCGGATCTTCGGCCACGTTGGGCGTCTCTTCGGGCAACTCGAGGTCGAGCACGGTGGATGCGGCAAAGCCGAAGTCTTGCGCCACTTCGACATCGGTTCCTTGCTGCAGGCCGGTGCCAATAATGAGGTCGGCGTCAAGCGTGACGTTTTCTGCAGTCAGAGACTCCAGCATCGGCTCCACGTCGAATTCGCTAAGCGCCTCGATATTTTGCGTGTCGCCATCTGTGCGGCGCTGCTGCGGCGGCGCTGCTGCAACTCCGATGGGTGTCGAAGCAAAGCGCGCGCGCAACCGGCGGCCGAAAAGAACCAGGCCGGTGATAATCGCTATACTGCTGCCCGCAAGCCACAACAACCAATTTCTCGATGACGTTGCAGGCGCACGCGGCTGGATGACTGCCGTTGCAACATTGGGGGATGATGACGAGGTCTCGGGGCCTTCGAGGGTCGTGTCCAGAATTATTACGGTTGTGTCGCCGGTCACCACGAAGGGATTATCACTGTCGCTAATGATATCGCCAGGCTGCAGGTCGGCAAGCGTTGAATTTGCTGTGGTCGCAGTCGTGTCGCCAGTCGGTGCTGCGACGAATGCATCGCTGATCGGTTCGGCGACGAATGCATCGCTGATCGGTTCGGCGATGAATGCATCGCTGATCGGATTTACGACGACAGCATCGCGGGTCGGTGCTGCGACGAATGTGTTGGGAGTTGGTCTCGCCACCATCGCTTCGTTCGCTTGTTGGTCGACCGATACGACGGGATAAGCTGTAGCCGCGACCTTTGCCGCGACATTCGCGGCGTTGGCAGCTGTTGACGCTGCAACTGGTGCGCTGAAGAACGCGTCGCGACTGGCAAAGGTCACAGGACCTGCGTTATTGAAGTCTGGAACGTGCAGCCAGCTTCCAGCCATGAGCAAATTCGGGTTGTTATCGATAAATGCGCTGGGATTGGTGTCGAAAATCATTGCTACTACGTCCCACAGGCCGAGCCCGGCCGGGCGATTTTCGACGCGTTGTGCGATCTCGGAAAGCGATTCGCCGGGCGATACCCGGTAGCGAGTCGTGCTGCCGATTGGTGCTTGACTGACAACACGGCGGCGGGACACGACTGGAGCCGGCGTTGTAACAGTGTGCGGGACGGTCACAGCCGTGGCAGCAGCGATGACCGGTTTGGTCGTGGGTTGCGCCGGATCCACGAACAGCATGTACTCACGGCTCAAACGGGGCGTGTACGGACAGCGGATATTGATGTGCATGGACACCAGGGGTTCGCGAATCGGGGTCTTGCCCGTCACCGAGATAATACCGTCAGCGACCCTGATTGAAGCACCGCCCACGTCGGGCAATCCGCTGGCAGATTGACCGCCCAGCATGGTTACGCAAGAGCTCATCAGCGCTTCGTTCGGGCCCAATGCATAGGCGATGCTGGCACGTAATGGTTGGCCGAGCGACGAGGAGACATTTGCTGCGCCAAGTTCGAGCGCGGCTGCCGGTAACACGACGAGTCCGCCGCCGACTGCCACGAGCGCGGGAAGCAGGGATTTTGATCCGACATCAATTCGTGTCGCCAAATTTGTACTATATGCTGTCGATTTTTTCATTTGTTGTCACTCCGTGACTACTACCTCATATGGCGGCCTGCGCGCCGCCTGCTGTTCCGACCACCGAGCTATTCTATGGTCAGCCGCCGCCCGGCGGCTAGCGCATGGTTCCGATTCTGGTGTGTGATGCGCGTCACACTTGATATATCAATAAGATCAATCAATTAGCGTTGGCCGCAGTCAGTTCGGCTAATGATGTGTGGCGGCCACTGTCAGTATCTTGCAATACGACTTCTGGCTCGTGAACATAATGTCCCTGCATGTAGTCGAGGCCGAGTTGAAACAGCACCGCCATGGCGTTGGCGTTCTCCACACGTTCGGCGATGGTCTTGATGTTGCGCTTATTCGCTGCCTGCACGATTTTCTCAACGTTACGCTGCATGCTGGTGTCGCTCATCAGCGTATGCATGAGTTCGCCGTCAACCTTGATGTAGTCCGGTTTCAGGATGTCGAGTATCTGCACACGCTCCTGGTCGATGCCATAATGTTCCAGTGCAAAACCGACGCCCATCTTGCGCAATTGTTTGACGATCACCCTGGTCTGCTTGATGTGTTTCGCGGCATCACGTTCCGGCACCTGCATGACTAATCTTGAGCAGTCAAAGCTGTGATTCTCGAATTCCTGATCCATCCAGGCGATTGTCGATGAGTCTAGAATCGACTGCCTGGACAAGCGCACGAATACACGATCGGCTTCGGAGTCATGGCAAAAATCCATAGCAGCCTTAATCATCCAGCGATCGATGTTCTTCATCATGTTGTTACGTTCAGCTGCGGGCAAAAACTCCGAGGGCAATACCGAGTTGCCCTGCTCATCGAGCATACGCACGAGCAGGTCGTACATCTCGATGCCGTCGCTACGCAATCCGGCGATCGGTAGCTGCACGAGACGGAATCGATTGTCCATGAGTGCAGACTTAAGATGCCTGATCCAGATGGCGTCAAACTCTTTCTGCTTGGTGTCCTCTTCAGTCGCTTCGCTGAGAAACGATGTATTACCGCCGGCTGCTTTGCCCAGATTGTGCGCATCGACGGCGGCTGCGACAAAGTCCTCTAGTGTGCTGAATACGTCGTTTGCCGCACAGATACCGACGGTGCAGGTCAGTTGCGTGGATCGATCGTCTATCTCGAACGTCAGCTGATGAATGTGCTGGCAAAGCTGCATGCCCCAGACCTGTGCATCGCGTGCACTGCCGCGCTCGAGCAATACCATGAGTGACGTGCCCTCAAAACGGCCAGCAATATCCCGCGGGTGCATACGCTTGCGTGTTGCTTCGGCGAACTGCGCGAAAATTTCTTCAGAATTCAGAATGCCGACGTTGTTGCATACGTCCTCAAATTTATCGACACGAATATAGGCGAGCGCATGCAATCCCGAAGGCGGCTTTTTGTGCAGGCGCTTTTTGATGCGCTCGAGAAACTGCGAGCGGTGATAGAACAAGGTCGTCGGATCGCGCTGCAAGGCGTCGTGAACGAGTTTGGTCGGCTCTTCGACCTGTTTTTCAGGTGGGTAAATGCGGACTTGTACGCAGGGTCCGTCGTCGAACACGAACTTGCGAAATTCGAGATGCACCTCATCCGTGTCGTCACTCATTACACGCGATTTGGCAATGAGTTTTTCGTCCAGCTGCCACTTGCCTTTGATGGCTGCAATGAGTGCGCCCTTGATCGCGGCCTGGCTTTCTGCAACAAAACTGTCCATTAGCGGCAGGCCGATCACTTCGTCATTGCTGGCCGAGCGGAATAGCTTCAGCCAGGCATCGTTAATGTCGGTAATAACGCCATCTTGTACCAGTGCAATCGCGCTTGCCGATGATTGCATGTAATCTTTCAGCTGACGCTTGTATTCAGTCGCAGAATAAATCGTCGAATTGAGCGCGCGTTCAACACGCAGTGCGCGCAGCTCTCGTGTGACGATCGATTGCAGTCTTTCCTTCAGGCCCATTGATACGAGGTCGCAGGCGCCGTGCTTCATTGCCTCCTGGATGCTCGATTCGTCGGCTTTTTCCCTGACGGCAATAACCGGTATCTCCGGGTTATAGCAGTCTTTATGCTTGATTACCTGGCGGATTGTTTCGGGGTAGTGGTCGCAGTTGAGAATCAGCAACTCGACATTCTCGGCGTCAAGTGTCTTACCGAGGTTTTCTGGCGCGCTAACCCAATGGCAATGCGCAGCGTGACCAGCATCGCGAAGTGAGCCGTTGATCAGCGCAACATCGTCCTGATTTTCAGTCAGCACGGCAATCGAAATACAATGGCGACCGTTCAATACGCAATCCTTGCAGCGGTCCCGGGTATGTCCGTAATGCCCGGATATTGTAAAATGAGCGTCGAGTCTAGCACCGGGATTAGCGTAGCCGCCGTATTCCTTGCCAAAACCGTGACGGGATTCATGTTTCAGGCGGGTTTCGGCACGTTTGGTACAGTTTTGGTACTTCGGTATGATAGCGCTCGCCGCAAACAGCAGACGGGCAGCAGATATGGCCAGTTACGGTACCAATGAGTTTCGCTCCGGGCTCAAGATTATCATCGACAATGATCCATGCGTCATCGTCACAAACGAATTCGTCAAGCCTGGCAAAGGCCAGGCATTCAATCGTGTCCGCATTCGCAATTTGAAGACCGGCAAGACCGTGGACAAGACATTCAAGTCTGGCGAAAGCGTCGCAGCAGCGGACGTAATGGAAACCGATATGCAGTATCTCTACTGCGATAGTGAATTTTGGCATTTTATGGTGCCCGACACATTCGAACAATATGCAGCTGACGCGAAAGCTGTCGGGGACACAAAAAACTGGATCAGCGATGGTGATATTTGCCAGGTCACGCTATGGAATAATTCTCCGTTGCTCGTCAGTGCACCAAACTTTGTCGAGCTTGAAATCGTGGAGACGGATCCCGGCGTCAAGGGTGATACGGCAAGCGGTGGCGTGAAGCCAGCAAAACTGTCGACGGGCGCGGTCGTGCGTGTGCCGCTATTTGTTGATCAGGGTGAGATCATCAAGGTTGATACGCGTTCACACGAATATGTGTCTCGAGTTAAATAGGATCATCGAATGTTACGACATCTCTTATATTTTCTGTTCGATCGTGAAGCATCTGTAATCGTTCGACGCCGATTGCAACGCCGGCACAGTCCGGGAGACCGGATTCAAGTGCTTGCAGCAGGAGAAAATCCAGCGCTTGCACGGATTGACCGGCACTACGTCTGACTTCCTGATCCTGCTCAAACCTGTGCCGCTGTTCCCCGGCGTCTCTGAGCTCGACATAGCCGTTGGCGAGTTCCATCGCACCGAAAAATATTTCGAACCGATCAGCGACCTTGTTGTCATCCGGGCAAAGGCGAGCGAGGGCGGCCTTACTCGCGGGATAATGTTGCAATACGGTTAGACACGCCGGCGGCAACCGGGGTGCCACGATCGTGCCCAGTATCAGGTCGAGCCAGGTGTCCCGATCATCGCCAATTCGCTCTCTCAAATCATCATCTGCTGCGACGCATCTGGCCAGCTCCTCGCTGCGTGCACTGGCAATCTCGACGCCGGCATAGGTCATGAAAGCGTCGCAGTATTCGAGCGTTACAACCTTATCCATGAGTGCCGGCATCTCCAGGCACGTCGCGATGCAAGTCGTCGCATCAGAGATAATCGCCGCAAGATCAAAACCTAATCGATACCACTCGATCATCGTGAATTCGGCTAAGTGTTGCTTGCCGGTTTCTCCGTCACGATAGACACGGCAGATCGAATAAATATCCGGGTAGCCGGCCGCGAGTAATCGCTTCATGCAGGACTCGGGTGATGTGTGCAGAAAATAACCGATGCCCGATACAGAACGCACAGACAAGCTTTCGATATGCGGATCACTGCCGGCGAATCGGCTCAGAGCAGGAGTGTCGACTGCCAGTACGTCCTGTCCTGCGAAATAAGTGCGCGCTCGCTCGAGCAAGTCGGCACGGCGACGCGCAGCGTCCGGTTGCGACGACGGACGCCAGGCGGTCATGTTGTTCGAGACGACAGCTCGGCAATCACTTCGCCCATTCTCACTGTCGCGCCGTGCACGAGATCATTGCGCCATGCGCATGCACGGGCGGGCAATAACAGGATGACCGTCGAGCCCATATTGAACCACCCGAGCAGGTCGCCCTTATTGATTGCCGTCTGTGCATTACCGAGGTCGATGACGTCGACGGTACCCGTTTTTCGCGGCCGGATTTCGCCACTCCAGGGGGTAGCGATGCTGCCAACGTTCAATGCGCCAACGAATATCAGCACCGCAGGGCCATGTGGTGTTGCGAAGTGAAGCATCAGTCGTTCGTTGCGGCGGAACAGTCCGCGCACATGGGCGACTGTCGCTGTGTTCACGCTGAACAGGTCGCCCGGGACGTAACGCGCTGCGACCAGTTCGCCGGCGAACGGCGCGTGAACTCGATGGTAGTTGTGCGGCGCCAGGTAAAACGTCGCAAATGAACCATCAATATAGGCCTGTGCGTCGTCAAGGTCGGTTGCGAGCAGGTCGTTCAGCGTGTACTCGCGTCCCTTGGCTTGCAGAATCGTGTCGCTTCGCAGTTGTCCTGCCTGGCTCACGGTGCCATCGACCGGGGAGACGAGCGCATTGAGCGCCGCATCGACCGGTCGTGCATTCTCTTTGAGTTCGCGAATAAAGAAATCGTTGAATGTCGCGAAGTCATCGGGAATCTTGAGTTCAACCTCTGCGATATCCACATCGTAGCGGCGAACAAATCGCGAAATCAAGAAGTCTTTCATCGCGCGCTGTTTTATCCGGGCAACGTGGTAGATGATTGACGTCAGCCAATGGCGGGGCAGGATGTACTGCAAGAATACGAAGAGGCGCGCCAACATTTCAGCGTAATGCTTCGACTACAGTGTCGACAGACAGCACGAGTGCCTCGCCGGCATAGAAATGCAAGGTGACGGATTCGATCGCACCTACAGGCCGCATCAGCATCAGGTGCAAGCCGCCCGGTTCCAGTAGCACAGTCTGCTGCGGCAAGATCGTCAGCTCTTCGAGGGCGATCATGCGTGCAATGCCGTCATCGAGGACGGATTCATGTAATTCGGCCGACTCGAAGTCCGGGCTTGTGAACTTTGTGAGCGTAATTTTCTGCCGCGATGTGTTCGTCAACGCAAGATAAGCGGCACTGATCTGTGTGCCTGGCACTGGTCTGGTTACGACCACATCGCTTGCGACAAGTGGTGCATGACTGGCTGAGCACGATGCCAGCAGACAGGCAAGCACAGTTATGACTGGCACATGCGTCATCGGTTTGACATAATAATCGGCATGTCGTGCAAGAAATTCCCAGCTTTGTGCGGCGCGCTGAAGAGCGCATGGAACTGGCCTTGCGGGTTTATCACGAGTACGGCTGACGAGTGATCAACCGAGTAGTCGTCGTTATCGGCGGGTGACTTTTCGAAGAAAATGCCCAGGCGGCCGGTCAGCTTGCGAAGTTCGTCGAGCTCACCCGTTATGGCGACGATATCGTCGCCGAAGTAACTGACGTATTGACCGATGACATCGGGTGAGTCGCGTTCGGGATCGACGCTGATGAAGATGATACGCGGCAGCGGTGCATGTCCTGCATCGTCCAATTGTTGTCTGGCGCTCACGAGCAGCTGCAATGTCAGCGGGCAGATATCGGGACAATGTGTGAAGCCGAAAAACACCAGGCTCCACTGCCCGGCAAATGCCGCCCTGTCGAATGCGTTGCCGTATTGGTTGAGTAACGAGAACTCGGGCAAATCGGCGGGAGCCGAAAACACAGTGGCGGTGTGTGGCATAGGTGGGGGCACTAGCAACCGATAGGACAGCCAGGCAGCCGTCAGTATGGCAGCAACCGCCATTGCAATTAAATAATGATGTCTCGAACGCATTTCGATGTTGCTGGGGAGATTACCTGGGAGCCGGCCATTCTACAGGCACTGCGCCGACGATAGTGATAGATTGCCGGACGCGAAAACACAACACCTTAACTATGTCAGAGTTATCACATCAGGCCAGCAGCGTCGAACAACTGATTCAGCAGCTCGCGGATCGGTTGGCGGCGGCAGAGCTTAGCTATGGCCACGGCACCGACAATCCGGTTGATGAGGCGGCCTGGCTCGTATTCGCGTGCCTGGGCCTGTCCCACGACGCTGCGCCAGAAGTGTACCGGCAACTCGTGGTACCAGCGGAGTTGGTAAAACTCGAAAGGCTCGTCGTGCGGCGTATCAAGGAACGCGTGCCGGTCGCCTACCTCGTCAGGCAGGCATGGTTTGCGGGACTCGAATTCTATGTAGACGAGCGCGTGCTGATTCCGCGTTCGCCGATCGCGGAACTGATTCACAATCGATTCAGACCCTGGTTGGAGCCGGACTCGGTAAAAACTGCGGTTGATCTCGGCACAGGATGCGGCTGTATTGCGATCGCGATTGCAACAGCATTTCCAGAGGCAATCGTCGATGCCGTCGATAATTCGGCAGATGCACTGGCCGTGGCGGCAATCAATGTCGAGCGACATGCGCTTACGGAGCGGGTACGGCTCGTGCAAGCCGATTTTTTCGACGCTCTCGGGGAGCTACGCTACGACCTCATCGTCAGCAATCCACCCTATGTCGACCAGCAAGACATGCTGGATTTACCGGCTGAGTTTCGCCACGAACCCATGCAGGGGCTGGCGGCCGGCGACGATGGTCTGGATTCGGTCAACACGATCCTGCAACATGCCTCAGGATTTCTGAGTGACAATGGCATACTCGTCTGCGAGGTCGGCAACAGCCAGGCGGCACTTGAAGAACGATATCCGGGTGTTGCATTTATGTGGCTGGAGTTCGAGCATGGCGGGTCAGGTGTATTCTTGCTGACAAGAGACGATCTCAAAGGAATATAAAAGTGTCCGGCAATAGCATTGGTTCCCTG
>JADFKA010000023.1 GCA_022565135.1 Pseudomonadota bacterium | reverse complement strand
GGACCACGCCGTCAGACACGATATGCACGACTTTCAACGCTTCGGCGGTGCCATTTTGTATGCGAATGACCGTGCCTTCGTAGTTGATTGTCTGTACGGCACTGGCCATTTTTCTCAACCAGTCGCTAGGACCCATTTCCTGCGCCAGCGCAACAGGCGCGACAATGGCGAGGCCGCTGCACACAACACTGGCGGTCGCGATCAGAATTCGTCGGCGGATCTTCATGAGGTTAGCCCGGACCATTCATGAAATATCCGGGTCAGGGAGACTGCTGCTCCGGCGTTGTACTTGAGTCGACATCCGTGTCGTCGTCGGCGTCTTCAGACTCTGCAGTCTCAACGACCTCAACTATCTCGACGTCACGCAACCGGAACGTGGCGAGTCGCGCGTTGATATTACTGGCGCCAGAATCGAATATTGTCGCGCTGTGCCGCGAGAAGTAATCGAGAATTTGGCCATCCGGCTGCCCAGGTACGGTGTATGCCTCTTCGGCAACACTGTCCGCCATCGCTTCGGTCGCCAATGAGTTGTTCAGATCGGGCACTACCGCAAATTGCTGCAGTCCAAGAATCACCGCCAACGCAACGCTCGCAGCAATTGTGAGACCCGCCAGCGAGCGCGCGTAACGTTTGGGCGGCGGCTCGATGGCGTCGAAATCTTCATCCAGCGACTGGTCATCAATGGCCGCTGCGATCCGCTCGCGCAGCGTGTCCGCGCCCGGAATGCTGCGCTGGCCGCGCAACGAGTGGCCTATGGCCAGGTACTCAGCCGCTTGCTGCCGGAGATCCAGATCCTGGCTTAACCTTCGCAACAGCAATTCGGCTTCGTTATCCGGCAATTCGCCATCTACAAATGCCGAAATCTGCATTTTTATTCCATCGTTCATATGTTCCAGTCCAGTTATCGAATCAATGTTCCAACTTTCTTACCGATCGCATCACGAGCTCTGAAGATTCTTGACCTCACAGTGCCTACCGGACAGTCCATCGTCTCTGCAATCTCTTCATAGCTCATGTTATCCAACTCACGCAAGATAATCGCTGTGCGCAGATCTTCCGGCAACGCTGCAATGGCGCGCTCCAGCGTTTCTTGCAACTCCTGCCCCAGCAACAACCCTTCCGGGGTATCCGTCTCCCTGAGCTTGGCATGCAAGCCGTATTGTTCCGGGTCCTGCAAGTCCAGCTCAATATCCGTTGGCCGTCGGCGCTGTGCCGCCAGATAATTTTTTGCGGTATTCACAGCGATTCGGTAAAGCCATGTGTAAAACGCACTTTCACCGCGAAATCGAGGCAACGCCCGGTAAGCCTTGATGAAGGCCTCCTGGCTGATATCCAATGCCTGATCGGGATCGCGCACATATCGCATCACCAGGTTGACTATCTTGTGCTCATACTTGAGCACAAGCAGGTCAAACGCGCCTTTGTCACCTTTTTGTACCCGCTTGACCAGTTCCTTGTCGGTCGATTCATTCGACATGCGGTTGTGTCTCGCTGTATTCGAGGTACAACGGCTCGACTCCGGGATAGACCCGCAGGACTGCCGAAAGTTCTCCGGTTAGAGCGTTAAATATTCGCATTTCGTGACACAGTTCGCCCATCCATTTGCTGCGTGCCGATGCCTGCTTTAGCCAGTGCCGCAGCCGCAGCATGTTATCAGCTTCCCACGGCGGCCCCCAAGTGCCGCCAGATCACCTGTAAGCGCCGCCACTCCTCGTTTTTCCTCGATGTGCCTCGCAACAGCTCGACAAATTTTCGCCCGTCACTGGCCTCAATACGAAGCCAGGCGAACCCGTCCAATACCACGCTGCCATTTGCAAGTCTCGCGGACTGCCAGTCGCCGTTGTAATTACCCAGCTCAACCTCGCCATTGCTGTAGAGGCGGATGCGTCTGATGCGCTGATAGCCGCTGGCAATCGCGACCAATTCCCGGCCACTGATAAGCAGCCAGAGGACGCATCCGGGCAATTGCATCATGACACCCGCTGGCATTGTCAGGATCGTCACAAGTCCGAGAATTGTCATGACGCATCCGCTGCATAAGACGATCCCTCGCAATAATGGATCAGGCATCAGTTCTGTCGAGTATGTGCTCGATGACAAGGTCGAAATCCGCGGCAGGTGTTTGCTTGTGCAACAGGTAACCTACAAGCTCCGGATCCGATAGTGCCAAAAGCGACCGAAACGCCACTTTTTCCGTGCCCGCGGCCTGCTCATAGTGATGTTCGAGATAGCCCAGCAACAGCTCGTCAAGCTCGCGCATACCACGTCGGCATTGCCACCTGAGCTTACTTAACACCACCGATATCGCGCCCATCGGGCGCTCCTGCCAGGCGTTGCTATCAATGCCGCCGCGCCGCGAGCATTTTCTTGGTTTCCGCAATGGCCCGCGCCGGGTTCAGTCCTTTCGGGCAAGTCTGGGTGCAGTTCATGATCGTATGGCAACGGTACAATCGGAATGGATCCTCGAGCTCGTCGAGGCGCTCACCGGTCGCCTCGTCGCGGCTGTCGACAAGCCACCGGTAGGCGGCGAGCAAGACAGCCGGACCCAGGAAACGATCGCTGTTCCACCAGTAGCTCGGGCAAGCCGTCGAACAACAGGCACAGAGAATACAGGCCGCTGGTTCGTCGATACGTTCCTGATCCTCCTTGCTCTGCAAGCGCTCGTGATTCGGCGGCGGCGGTGTGCGCGACTGCAGCCACGGCTTGATCGACGCGTATTGCGCATAGAAATTGGTCATGTCGGGAACCAGATCCTTGATCACGGGCATGTGTGGCAATGGGTAGACCCTGATGTTGCCTTTCACATCATCGATCGACAGCGTGCACGCCAGCGTATTGCCACCGTCAATGTTCATTGAACAGGAACCGCAAATGCCTTCCCGGCACGAACGGCGGAACGTCAACGTCGAGTCGATTTCATTCTTGATCTTGATCAAGGCGTCCAGAACCATCGGACCGCAGGTGTCCATGTCAACGTCGTACGTATCGACACGCGGATTCTCGTCACTGTCGGGATCGTAGCGATATACGGCGAAACAGCGCACGTTTTTCGCACCGTTCGCCACAGCGAAATGCTTGCCTTTTCTGATCCTGGAATTCGGCGGCAATCTAAATTCTGCCAAGGTCTGTACTCCTGATGGTCAACATCTGATATTGATAGACTGCTAATACACACGCGCTTTCGGTGGTACGGCTTCGACCTCATCGGTCATTGTTTCCTGGTGCACAGGGCGATAGTCGAACGACACCCGGCCACTTTCATCCAACCATGCCAGCGTGTGTTTCATCCAGTTCGCATCGTCCCGGTCCGGATAATCTTCACGTGCATGCGCGCCACGACTTTCAAGCCGGTTCGCGGCCGACTGAATCGTCGCGGTCGCGTTCAGCATCAGGTTTTCGAGTTCCATGGTCTCGATCAGGTCGGTATTCCAGATTAGCGAACGATCCGAGATGCGCAGGTCATCCAGTGAGGCCGCGGTCTGCACGAGAAGCTCGACACCTTCATCCAAAGTGTCACCGGTGCGAAATACCGCCGCATGATTTTGCATGATTTTCTGCATCTCCAGGCGAATCTCGGCAGTTGGGCGACCGCCATCGGCATTTCTGAGCTTGTCGATGTGTTGCACGCTATTCTGACCGGCGTCGCGCCCCAGCGGCCGATGCCGCGCACCCGGCGTCATGGTGTCGGCACAATGGTGCGCCGCCGCACGGCCGAAGACGACCAGGTCAAGCAATGAGTTCGAGCCGAGGCGGTTGGCGCCATGCACGGACACGCACGCCGCTTCGCCGACAGCCATCAGGCCCGGCACAACGGATTCAGCATCGCCGTCGACGAACGTAACAACCTCGCCTTTGTAATTCGCCGGAATGCCACCCATGTTGTAATGCACGGTCGGCAACACGGGAACCGGGTTCCGGGTTACATCGACGCCGGCGAAAATACGCGCCGACTCGGCAATGCCGGGCAATTGCTCTTTGATCACGTCCGCCCCCAGGTGCTCGAGATGCAAGTAAATATGATCGCGGTGCTCGCCGACGCCGCGGCCCTCGCGAATTTCAATCGTCATCGAACGACTAACAACGTCGCGCGACGCGAGATCCTTCGCATTCGGCGCATAGCGTTCCATAAATCGTTCGCCTTCGGAATTTGTCAGATAGCCACCCTCGCCCCGCACGCCCTCGGTAATCAACATTCCGGCCCCGTAAATACCGGTCGGATGAAACTGCACGAATTCCATGTCTTGCAGAGGCAGTCCGGCGCGTAGCACCATGCCGTTGCCGTCACCGGTACAGGTATGTGCCGAAGTGCAGGAGAAATAGGCTCGTCCATAGCCGCCGGTGGCGAGAATTACCTGGTGTGACCGATACCGATGCAGGCGACCTGTTGCCAGATCAATCGCGACAACACCGCGGCAGGCACCATTCTCCATTATCAGGTCGACCGCAAAATACTCGATGAAGAATTCGGCATCATGTTTCAGCGACTGCTGATACAACGCGTGCAACATCGCATGACCAGTCCGGTCAGCAGCAGCACAAGTTCGCTGCGCCGTGCCTTCGCCGTAATTCGTGGTCATGCCGCCAAATGGCCGTTGATAAATTCGGCCGTCGTCGGTCCTGGAAAACGGCACGCCATAGTGCTCAAGTTCGATCACAGCGTCCGCGGCCTCTTTGCACATGTATTCGATCGCGTCCTGATCGCCGAGCCAGTCGGATCCCTTGATCGTGTCGTACATGTGCCAGCGCCAGTCATCTTCGCCCATGTTGCCAAGTGCTGCACTGATGCCACCTTGTGCGGCAACGGTGTGACTGCGCGTTGGAAATACCTTGGTCACACAGGCCGTCTGGAATCCGGTCTGCGCCAAACCCAGTGTTGCTCGCAATCCCGCGCCTCCGGCACCGACGACGACGACGTCGTAGCTATGCTCGATGAAGTCGTAGTCACTCATGCGCCCAGTCCGATCTTTAGAATTGCGTAAACCGAGACGATCGCCACGAAAACATGAGCGAATCGAGATGCCATAAGCGACGTGACCTTGATCCATGGCTCGTGCACGTAATCCTCAACGACCACTTGCACGCCAAGACAGGAGTGATAAGCAAGCGTCACGCAGAACAGCGACAACAACACCGTGTTGAGGGGCTTTGCGATAAAGCCGACCGCGCTTGCGTGCTCGAGGTTGTCCAGATTGGCAATTGATACGGCGAACCATAGCCCGAGCAAGATCAGCGCCACAGCCGAGACGCGCTGCCCCCACCAGTCGGCGGTACCGTCCTTTGCCGTTCCCAGGCCCAAAACACTGGCCATCGGCGTGCGCATACTCATGCCAGGACCATCCAGAAACCAGCCGTCATCGCGACCGAGGCAGCGAGTACGAACCAGGCGGAGGCATTGGCCTGACGCATCTCAAAGCCGCGGCCTGTATCCCAGAAGAGATGACGAACTCCATTCGCCAGATGAAAGGCAAACGCATAACTCCAGCCAATCAGCAACAAGCGGCCAATCAAGGTCGACATCAGGTCTATGAACCGTGCGTAGTCAGCCTCGCCAGCCGCGGCATAGGCCAGCCAGGCCGCGAGTACGATCAGACCGATGGACATCGCCACACCGGTTGCCCGATGCAGGATTGACAGCGCCATCGTGATCGGCCAGCGGTAAATCGAAATGTGCGGCGATAGTGGCCTGTCCGAATTACTCATTTGACGCCTTAACAGGGTTGGCATCGCGGAAATCGGCCTTATTGTCTGTATCCTTGCCGGTCATGGGGAAATTATGCCAGACACGGCATCGGCCTGCATGAGGGACCGATCACATCAGCTACATAAATAAACTGGATTTGGGATGAAAGAAGCACCTTACTCCGCCATAGTCGCATGCGGCGATGATGCCTTTGAGTTTCTGCAAGGTCAATTGACTGCCGATATCGCGACTCTGGCTGGCAACGACCCGATGAAAACCGCCTGGTGTAATCCAAAGGGCCGCGTCATATGCCTGATGACCGTGACAGCGGCCGACAACGGTTATGCGCTGACATTGCCGACCGAGCTCGCCGACGAGGTCGTGCGACGCCTGACAATGTTCCGATTTCGGGCAAAGCTGCAATTTGAAATACAGGAAGTGACTCTTGACCAGCTCGGCATCGAGACCACGGTCGATGCCTGGCTGCGCGACAGATTGCGGTCCGGGGTCGCCGAGATCTGGCGCGATCAGACCGAAAAATTCACGCCGCACATGCTCAACCTGGATCTTCTCGGCGCCATCAATTTCGATAAGGGTTGTTATACAGGCCAGGAAGTTGTCGCGCGAACACACTATCGCGGCGCGACCAAACGCCGCTGCCTGCGATTCGAATCGGCAGAACCGGTTTCTCCGGGCGACAAAATCTCACATGACGGGCGTTCTGTCGGCGAAGTCGTCAATGCCATCGGCAACGACCTGCTCGCCGTCGTGCCCGTCGACAAAGTGGAGGAAGCGCTTGCAGTGGGTCCGGTCGCATTGACGCACATACCCCTGGACTATCTATAGGCGCCCGCCTGTAGGGGCCCGCCGTGCGGGCGATCCCACCGGACGATCGCCGAACCGCGCAGCACCGTGGGCGGGATGTTCTGCGACCGAAGTAAAGCGCAGCGCAGCGAGCCATGAGGGAGAGGAACATGCCGTCCGCGGGGCTGCATTGGTCGCTGCCGTGCCCGTGTCTCGGGGCCGCCGTTCAGATATCGCGGTGATCGGCTGCTAGTCGAAGGCTTCGGGTCGCATGTGCGGGAACAGCAATACATCGCGAATCGACGCGGAGTCGGTAAACAACATGACGAGTCGGTCGATACCGATGCCGATGCCGGCAGTCGGCGGCATGCCGTATTCTAGCGCGCGCACATAATCATGATCGTAAGCCATTGCCTCGTCGTTGCCGGCATCGCGACTTGCCGCCTGAGCCCGGAAACGCTCGGCCTGGTCCTCGGGATCATTAAGCTCCGAAAAACCGTTGGCAATTTCGCGTCCGGCGATAAAGAATTCGAATCGGTCTGCCAGAAACGAATCCTCGTCATTGCGTCGCGACAATGGTGAGACCTCGATCGGATACTGCGTAATGAAGGTTGGCTGGCGTAGATGCTGCTCGCCGGTCTTTTCGAAAATTTCGATTTGCAGTTTGCCGGGACCGTAATTGTCCTTGACCGTGATACCCAGCTTGTCGCAAATGCCGACCAGATAGTCCCGATCTCGCAATTTCGCTGTATCGATATCAGGATCGAACTTCTTGATCACTTCGGCAATCGTCATCCGCGCAAACCGCTGCGAAAAGTCAAACTCTTCGCCCTGATATTGAACGGTCGCGTTGCCGAGTACTGACTGCGCCATGCCGAGCAGCAGCGCCTCAACCATGTCGATCAGGTCTTCGTAGTCGGCATAGGCCCGGTAAAGTTCCAGCATCGTGAACTCGGGATTATGCTGCGTAGACACACCTTCATTGCGGAAACTTCGATTGATTTCGTAGACGCGCTCATAGCCACCGACGATGAGCCGCTTGAGATTCAATTCGGGAGCGATTCGCAAATACAAGGTCATATCGAGCGCATTGTGATGCGTTGTGAACGGGCGCGCGATCGCACCGCCTGGCGTCGTCTGCATCATCGGTGTTTCGACTTCAAGATAATCCTGCGCATCGAGGAATGCGCGAATATAGGCGACGATGGCCGATCGCGTGCGGAATACGTTGCGGCTGCCCTCGTTCATGATCAGGTCGACGTAACGTTGCCGATACCGTGTTTCCTGGTCTGCAAGACCGTGGAATTTCTCGGGTAACGGGCGCAATGACTTCGTCAGCAAGCGCAGCTCGTCTGCCCTGACCGTCAGGTCGCCGGTCTTGGTCCGAAACAGCATGCCTGTCGCTGCGACGATGTCGCCAACATCCCATTTCTTGAAGTTCTGGTAGCGACCCTCAACCAGCCGATCGCGCTCGAGTCGCACCTGAATCTGGCCGGTACGATCCTGCAATTTGATGAAGCTCGCCTTGCCCATGACGCGTTTGAACATCATGCGTCCGGCGACGGCAACCTTTACTTGCTTCTCCCGTAAAGTTGCATCGTCCTGAGCGTCGTAGGTCTTGTGCAACTCTTCTGCCAGGGAATTGCGACGAAAATCGTTGGGAAACGCATTGCCACGCTCGCGCATAGCGTCGAGCTTGCGCCGTCGTTCAGCGATGAGCTTGCTGTCGTCTGCCATTAGAGCCCTTGTTTAAGACTGGCCTCGATGAACTCGTCGAGGCCACCATCGAGCACAGCCTGAGTGTTACCGGTTTCGACGCCGGTACGCAAATCCTTGATGCGGCTCTGATCGAGAACGTAGGAGCGAATTTGACTACCCCAACCGACATCCGCCTTGTTCGCCTCCACAATCGATGCTTCGGCGCGACGTTTCTGCATTTCAAATTCATACAGTTTCGCCTTGAGCTGGCTCATCGCACTCGCTTTGTTCTTGTGCTGCGAGCGGTCGTTCTGGCACTGCACAACAATATTGGTCGGCAGATGCGTGATGCGCACAGCCGACTCGGTTCGGTTGACATGCTGGCCACCCGCGCCGCTGGCACGGTACACATCGATTCGCAGGTCGGATGGATTCATTTCAATGTCGATGTCGTCGTCGACTTCGGGCGCGACAAATACGGAAGCGAAAGACGTGTGTCTGCGATTGCCTGCATCAAAGGGCGACTTTCGCACGAGCCGGTGCACGCCGGTCTCAGTTCGCAGCCAACCATAGGCATACTCGCCGACCACGTGTACGGTCGCGCTTTTGATACCGGCAACTTCACCCGCCGACGCCTCGATCACGTCTGTTTTGAAGCCGTGTGCTTCAGCCCAGCGCAGGTACATGCGCAAGATCATCTCGGCCCAGTCCTGTGCCTCGGTACCACCGGCACCCGATTGAATATCAAGGTAGGCATTATTGATATCCATCTCACCGGAAAACATGCGACGAAATTCCAGGCCGGCAAGTTGCTGTTCGAGGTCCTTGAGATCGGCGGCGACTTCGTCGACCGTGTCAGCATCGTCTTCATCGATAGCCAGCGTCAACAGCTGCTCGGCATCGTCGAGTCCTGACGTCAAATTGTCGATAACGCTGACAACCAGATCGAGCTGCGCACGTTCCTGACCCAACGCCTGCGCACGTTCGGGCTTATCCCAGACGTCGGGTTGTTCGAGCTCGCGCTGAACTTCGGTCAGGCGTTCCGCTTTGCCATCATAGTCAAAGATACCCCCTCAACGCGATTGTGCGTTCAGTAAGATCGACGATCAACTGTTTGATGGAACTCGTTTCCATGGTTCTTTCTGCTGCATCAGGCGCGGACGACGCGCGATCTTATCATGCAGTCGCGTTTTGCAATGCGGATATTTGTTCGACGACCAATTGTGGCGTTTCGACACCGCGATACTCGTTGACGTCCAATTTGTAGGCGAGCTGCACGACGCCACGATACGACGGGCCAGCCTGGTTGAACGCAATTGCATCGATGGCAGCGCCGCCATCGGCGCGACGGACTCGTAGCTTGAGATGATTCTCGCCAACGGTGCGCTGCTCAAGAATCGTAAAGTCACCATTCCACAGAGGTTCGGGAAATCCCGATCCCCACGGTCCGGCCTCGCGCAACGATTTCGCAAACTGCAGGCAGAACGCCGATTCGGGCAAAACCCCATCGCTGACAATCGCACCACTGAAGTCGGCGTCGGGATACAGGCGCTCGAGCTGGTCGGAAACTGCCGTCGCGAAGTCCTGGTAGTGCTCTGTAGCAATCGTCAGCCCTGCTGCCATCGCGTGACCGCCGAAGCGGACGATCAGCTCGGGATGCATGCTCGAAACTGCTTCCAGCAGATCCCGCACATGCACGCCCGGGATCGATCGAGCGGAACCTTTCAGCAGACCTTCGGTTTCGCGGGCAAAGGCAATGACAGGTCGGTGACACCGTTCCCGGACGCGCGACGCAATGAGGCCAACCACACCCTGATGCCAGGATTGTTCGTAAACGCAAACGCAAGACGGCCACTTTTTTGCATCAAGCGATTCGACGTAAGCGAACGCCTGCTCACGCATCGTCGCTTCGATATTGCGACGCTCCTTGTTGATCTTATCGAGCTGGCGCGCATACTGCTGAGCCGATGCGTCGTCATCAGTCAGCAGGCACTCGATTCCCACCGACATGTCATCAAGTCTGCCGGCGGCATTAATACGTGGCCCGGCGACGAAGCCAAGATCGGTGCTGACTGTCCGTGACAGTTGCCGCCCCGATTGCGTCAGCAGCGCGCGAATCCCGGCGACCGCCATGCCTTTGCGTATGCGACTGAGACCCTGCTGGACGAGGATGCGGTTATTGTGATCAAACGGCACAACGTCGGCGACAGTGCCCAACGCGACGAGATCGAGATAGCGCGCAGGAATCTTCGCGGCACCTTGCTGCCCACCTTGCTCCAGTACGCGACCCAGTGCCGCCATCAGGTAAAAAGCGACACCGACGCCTGCAAGATTGCGACTCGGAAATTTGCTGCCGGCAAGATTGGGATTGACAATCACCTCGGCAGCCGGCAATTCCGTGCCAGGCAGGTGGTGATCCGTTACGAGTACCGGGATACCATGCGCCTGTGCATCGCGCACACCCGCGACACTCGAAACGCCATTGTCGACCGTTACAATCAGTGCGGGTTCGCGACCCGCAGCCACGCGTACGATTTCGGGCGTCAGTCCATAGCCATATTCGAATCGATTTGGAACCAGGTAGCCGACATCCGCGAAACCATAGGCCCGCAGACAACGCAACATGAGCGCCGTGCTGGTGGCACCATCAACATCGAAATCGCCGATGACAATGATTCGCTGATCGCGTTTGCTCAGCAACAACTCGACGCCGGCGTCGATGTTGTCGAGCAAGCTGACTGGCGCGAGTCGCGCAAGACCGTAGTCGAGCTGTGCCGCCATCGTTACACCGCGCGTGGCATACAGTCGTGCAAGCACGGGATTCAGACTGGACAACTCGGACATGACGGCTGGCTCTGGCACCGTCCGCGTAACGATCGGTCGTGTAGCGTGCAAAGCCATCAATTCAGGACCGGCGCAGCGCGGCGCCAGAATCGCCAGGCGTGCGTCCGCAATACGTCTGCCTCAACGCCGTCACGGAAAAACAACACGAGTCGACTCAGGCGTCGTGCATGCAACGCTTCGCGCAACTCGCGCAAGCACTCTTGCAGGGCCTCGACATCGTCAGCATCGAATGCAGGCACCGCCACAAAGCCAGCATCGGATGCGTCCAGGCAGGCCGCGATCGAGCCGGGCCATGAATCGACAACACCGGTTATGCTGTGCCAATAGCCTTTCGTCATCGGGTCGTCCGCAAATAACGGCGGACACGGCTCCGCTTGCTCCTGCGGGGCGAAACCACCACCCCACAGCCATAAGGAGTTGATCGGGTGCCGTCCTTCCGCCTCGCGCTTCAGGTTGACGTCATGATCGTGCAGCGACATTTCGACTTCGCCAATCAGCCGACGGTAGTCAGCCGCCTCAGTGCCTGACGGCATGAAATCGTTCGGCGGCTGTTGATCAACCACATTGGCAGACGAGAGAGCTGTCGCCATCGGCTCATTGGAGCGCAAATAGCCGTAGGGTCCGATTTGAATAAATCCAAACCGGCTGCTATCCGTCAGTGATTGCTGCAAATGGTCGAATAGAGTTCGCAGATGCGACGCTGGCACATCGTGACCGCCCAACGCGTGCAGGCAAATTTGATCGAGACGTGGTTCGAGATAGATTGGGTCCGCCGCGGCGATCCACACAGTCGGCTGATCACTGGTTTGTCCCCACAGGCGCAAGGCGGCCAGTCCGTCGACCGGATACGGTAAACCGATCGCGCTGACCACACATTCGAGTATCTCCCTGGGTTGCGACGTTTTCCGCAACGTGGATCGCGACAACCAGGTGCGTAATTTGGCATCTTGCAGGCGCCCGCCACGAACCGCGGGCAAAACGACGATCGCGGTGGATTTATCATAGGATTTCGTCACAACGATTGCGGATCGACACGAGCTTTGTATGATGCGTGGTGACGCTGATGGTAACGGAAACAGGAATTGAAATTCACACTTGAATCATCGACAGCCGTGACCATTCGCAGCGTGTCGGAC